>CANAXK010000178.1 GCA_947365485.1 uncultured bacterium | reverse complement strand
CTTAAGAGAAGCGTTCCACCCAACAGCTGTTCTTGGCGGTGTTTTCGGTACTATCATCATTGGTTTGAGACGTTCTGTTCAGTCTAACGAAGCAGGTACCGGTGCTGCTGCGATTGTTTACGCTACAGCGCAGACAAAAGAGCCTGTTTCACAAGGGTTTGTTGCGCTTATTGAAACATTCTTAACCGGTGTGCTTTGCTTGTTTACATCTTTCGCAATCGTGTTCTCCGGTGCTTGCACACACGCTGCTAAAGAAATTTCAGGTATCGAGCTTGCTTCAAACGCGTTCCAGTCTGTAATTCCTTTCTTCCCGATTATTCTTTCAATAATTGCTGTTATGTTCGCTCTATCAACGCTGATTTCCTGGGCATACTACGGACAGAAAGCGTGGACATTCCTGCTTGGTGAAGGCAAGAAACGCGTTCTTACTTTCAACCTGATTTACTGCCTGTTTATTGTTATCGGCTCAGCAATGAACGTTAAATCAGTTATTGATATTACTGACGCGATGATGATTGCGCTCTGTGTTCCAAACATCATTGTTCTGTATATCCTCTGCCCTGAAATCAAGAGGGATTTGAAGACATATCTGGAAAAACACAAGATGAACTTTATGAGGTTTTAATGTAAGCAGCTGAGCAGCTAAGAAGCCAGGCAGCTAGGCTATTTTAAGTCTATCAATTTAAAAAAGGTGCGATTATAGTCGCACCTTTATGTTTATACCTTAGCTGCTTAGCTTCTTAGCCGCCTAGCTGCCTTTACCTATTCCTCTTCAAGGCTCAACACCGCCATGAACGCTTCCTGCGGTACCTCAACCCGTCCGATTGCCTTCATGCGCTTCTTACCTTTTTTCTGCTTCTCAAGCAGCTTGCGCTTACGTGAAATATCACCGCCGTAGCACTTGTCAAGCACGCTTTTTCTCAAAGCTTTAATGTTTGTTCTTGCAATAACCCTTCCGCCGATTGCAGCCTGAATCGGCACCTCGAACATCTGACGCGGAATGATTGTCTTGAGTTTTTCGGTTAACTTCTGCCCGATGTAATAAGCATTGTCTTCGTGACAGATTACAGAAAGCGCGTCAACGACTTCGCCAGCAAGCATTACGTCAAGCTTGATAAGCTTCGAGCGCTTGTAGTCTTCAAACTCGTAATCAAGGCTCGCATAACCTTTTGAACGCGACTTAAGCTGGTCGTAAAAATCTGTGATAACTTCGCTCAGAGGCAGGTGATAAATCAAATCAACACGGATTTTGTCCAGATAATTCATGTTGATAAATATCCCGCGCTTTGTCTGGCACAAATCCATGAGCGTGCCAACATAATCGTTCGGCGTGATTATTGAAACACGAACGTAAGGCTCCTCAATAAAATCTCTGTACTGCGCAGCCGGAAGGTTTGCAGGGTTGTCGATTTCTACAACCTCGCCGTTGGTTTTGTGTACCTTGTACACAACAGAAGGCGCGGTCGTAACGATTGACAAATCGTACTCGCGCTCAAGCCTTTCCTGCGCGATTTCCATGTGAAGCATTCCCAAAAACCCGCAGCGGAATCCGAATCCGAGCGCGCTTGACGTTTCCGGCTCAAAAGTTATTGAGCTGTCAGACAGTTTGAGCTTTTCCAGAGCTTCCTTAAGCTCATGGTAGTCCTCGTTATCAACCGGATACATGCCGGAAAACACCATCGGAAGCGCTTCTTTGTACCCAGGTAGCGGCTCTGTCGAAGGATTCTCAACAAGGGTCACTGTGTCACCCACAAACCGCGTAATTTCTTTTATTGAGCCGGCAAAATAACCAACATCACCGCATATCAATTCATCTACCTGAACCCTGTGCGGGGTGAGATACCCGAGCTCCACAATATCGTATTCTTTACCGGAGGCCATGAATTTTACCTTGTCACCGAGCCTCATTTTCCCGTCCATTATCTTGAAGAAGCAAAGGGTGCCAAGATAAGGGTCATAAGCGCTGTCAAAAACAAGCGCACGCAACGGTTTTTCAGTGGTATCAACCGGAGGCGGAACAAATTCCACAATCGCTTCCAGTACATCAGGAATCCCGACTCCTGTTTTTGCGCTAACAGGAATCGCCATTGATGTGTCGATTCCTAAAATTTCTTCGATTTCCTGTTTGACTCGCTCGACATCTGCAGACGGGAGGTCAATTTTGTTTATTACAGGAATGATTTCCAGATTCTGTTCTATTGCCATGTAAACATTGGCTAGCGTTTGAGCTTCAACCCCCTGCGTTGCGTCAACGATAAGCAGCGCGCCTTCGCAGGCAGCAAGCGAGCGTGATACTTCGTAAGAAAAATCCACGTGCCCCGGTGTATCAATCAGGTTAAAGATATATTTCTCACCGTTTTTAGCTGTGTAATTCATTCTCGCAGCGTTAAGCTTGATTGTGATTCCGCGTTCGCGTTCAATATCCATTGTATCCAAAAGCTGCGCCTGCATGTCGCGCTCCGCAATTGTTCCAGTTGCTTCGAGGAGTCTGTCGGCTAAAGTTGACTTGCCGTGGTCAATGTGTGCTATTATACAAAAATTTCGTACGTTGTCTCTGTGTTTCATAATATTTTTATTATACATGAAAAACACGGGTTTGTTGTATAATCTTATTGTAAGGGGATTTTATGCCGAGATACATTGCAGTAACAGACATTCACGGAGAACTAGGAAAGCTCAAGAGCGTTCTATCGAAAATCGACATCAGACCGGACGATATATTTGTGTTTATGGGCGACTACATTGACCGCGGGCCTGATTCAAGAGGGGTTGTGGACAGGATAATTGAGCTGGGCGAGACAAACGATTGCATTTATCTTATCGGCTCCCACGAGTACGCGCTTTTGCACGCAAAACAGGATGAATATTACCAGTTCCTTTTTGACAACTACGGCGGGCCGGCAACGGTAAGGAGTTATGGAAGTTTTGAGAATATTTTTAAGGTTCATGGTGAGTTTTTCAAAAGCCTAAAGTTTTATCACCTGACTGACAAATACCTTTTTGTACACGCAGGAATAAATCCGGATTACCCGCTTGAAGAGCAGGACGAGGTTGATTTGGTTTATATTAGAGGTAAGTTTATTTATTCAAAGCACAATCTTCCGCAGAAAATAATTTTTGGTCACACAGAATTTGACGAGCCTTATGTTGACGAAGACAAGATTTGTATTGACCTCGGATGCGGAAAGTACAAGAACGCGCATTTGTGCGCATTGATTCTTGACGAAGACGGAAGCGAAGAGTTTGTGTACTCGTAGAACTTGACAAAAAACGGGAAATGGTAAATAATAAATGTAGGGAAAAGACCTCACGAAGGTCGTATCTCGTAAGGTCTTTCATAACTTCCCTATTTGATGAAAATAAGTGCTATGGTTATTGCTAAGATAAGCCATAGCGCTTTTTCTGTAATACAGAAAATCATCTTTTCTCACCACCTTTCCGCCTATTTCTTCTCATAACAGTCTGTGTCGGCGGTGGTAAACGGGAAGCTTACCCATTTTAATTGTACATGGAGTTTATCATTTTGTAAATAACTGTTAAATATTC
>CANAXK010000177.1 GCA_947365485.1 uncultured bacterium | reverse complement strand
GAAATCGGTGACATCTCTACCTTTACAGTAGGAGGCTGGAGCGGTATTGGCGACAGCATCTCTATTCTGCCGAACACAACAAACACATTCAGCATTGGAGCTGATGTCAAGAACGGAAACACTCCAATCTCTCCAGACAGAATACAGTATAAGACAAACAACAGCAATGCAACAGTTGAAAATGGTGTAATTACAATAAAAGCACCTGCTACAGACAGCACATACGAAATCAAAGTAACCGTAACAGTTGACGGAGAACAGGTCGGCGAAGCTAAGACCATCAAAGTTGTTTGCAAACAGAAAGATGCAACTAACTTAAGCAGTGAAAATAACATACTTATTAACGGAGCATACGTAAGCGATGCAATTGCAAACAGAAACAACAGAGCTATGTTATCTTCGTTCCACAGAAACGGCGGTTCCAGTTTGCAAGACAGTAAAAACGCTGCTAAAGAATCTGTACGCAATTTATTAACATCTTTTGCTAACGATTTAATCGCAGCCGGATATAACGCAACAAAAGTTCAACTGGCTGTAGCAACTACAATAAACTACTACACAGCGGCAATTGACGCAATGAGCGACCAACAGTGCAGTAAGGGACGCAGTGACAAATCTTGCACATTCTCTTACGTTGATGCAAACGGTCAAAGCCGCGCTACAACAAGCACTTACTGGCAAACAACATACAAATACGAAAGCTCAGCCAGTGATTCAGCTAGCAAAGGCGGTGGTGAAGACATTAACTCTACAGGCCTTATCCTTGGTGAGTCATACAGCAAAACTAATACTTACTGCGTATACATCAACACAGGAACAATGCTAAACAAATTTATGTCATTCATGTCACTCTAAAAAATAACAAAATAAAAAACAATCACTTTATATTACAATATATAAAGTGATTGTTTTATAGGAAATTTAATGAAAAAGCTTTATGAACTTTTAGAAAAGATAAACTCTGTCCAAACAAAACAAGAAATGGAATACTGGGCAGAGCAAATCGTTCAACTCAATGTTTTGAAGAAGAACAGTGATATTGTTTCTAACCGCAAGTTGCTGGTAAAAAATTTCTTATGTGAATTTATATACAACAAAGAGAAAACCTTGTTAAAAGTTGATCACAAACAGAATTATCCGTCGCTCAACAAAATTTTGAAAAATAATCTCTACAATGCAGAACGAATAACGGCTCTGCTCAAAAGATTTCCTGAAATAAACCGAAATATTGGCTCAATTCCATCTGTCTTTTTAGAGAAAATCCCCTCAGACAATAAAAAAACTATTGTATTAAAAATCTATGAACACCTGGCTCAATATGCTTTGAAGTTCAATTTGTTTTATGAACAGGAATTTAATTCCGAAAAAGAAAAATTTCTCGATGAAGCAGAATTAGACACCACTGACTTTGAAGAAGAGCTCTCTGCGATAGTCAATCATCCTGTAAAACTAACTTATCTTGGCTGCGGGTTTAATGGTAACGGTTTTAGGCTTGATATTGGAGACAAATCATTTTTTTACAAGGTTTTCTACTTGTATAACAGCGATGATAATATGCGATTTCTAAACCATGGCGTTTTTGCAGAACCGCAGATGGCACTATTTGCAACTCATAACGCGCGTAAGGATAAGTTTGCAAAATTCTTTTTTGGAAGGGTTGCCGGAGCTCATTACTGCGATAGTTTTCTTATAAGTGAGTACCTTGAAGCAAATCCTTCGCATGTTGAACAATCACGGCTAAGATTGGATTACATCTCAATAAGTGTTAATGAGCAGCTAAAATTTGACAACTCGATTAACGGCAAGATTGTTGATTTTGGCGGCATAAGAGAAGTTATACCGGAATTTAGGAATAAAAAAATAAGACGCATAGTCAGAATTATTCTAAATTGCATAAGATATAAGTATAATGCGCACAAGCTTGCTTCATCCTGGATAATTAAGAAGAAAAATATTGATGTGTTGAAGAGATATATTCAAAATATTGATAAAAAGACTTATTTTGAATCAATTGATTTGATACAGAAATACAAAATAGATTTTCCTGAAAAACTGGCAGAAATTCTTAAAAATATACATGCCACAGATGATACTGTCAATCTGACAAACATCATTAAGAGCGAAGATATTCTAACAGAAAGCGTAGAGGATTTAATTGCCAATACAGAGCATCATAGTATCAAAATAAAAACCAGAATAATGCCAATTCCGGAATTTAATTGTCCCGGACATATAATAATTGATTTGTTTAACAATATCCAGGGGATTATGTTCTTTAACTCTCAAAACGAAATCTATAAAATTCGTTTTGAAAAGCTCATAGATTCTGAATTTCAGACAATCAATGAGCTTTCAAAAGATGAATTTAATAATTACAAAGACCGTTATTTATACACGCTCTTATACAACGAGTGATTACGCGATTTCTGCTCTTGTCTTTTGCGACAAATCAGTGGTGTTATTCTGCGGAAGATGAATCAACTCTGCTTTGTTTTCGATTTCTTCCTGCTTTTCTACCATGTCCTTTGTTATCACAAACTTTGTAATATCGTGCTTGGTTGGAATGTCGTACATAACATCAAGCATCAATTCTTCGACAATTGAGCGCAGCGCTCTTGCACCGGTTTTGCGCTTGATAGCCTTTTTCGCAATCAAATCAACTGCTTCCGGCTCAAATTCCAAATCAACCCCGTCCATTGCAAGCAGACACTGGTACTGCTTAAGAACAGCATTTTTTGGCTCTGTAAGAATCATCTTGAGAGTGCTTTCATCCAAAGCATCAAGCACTGCGTAAACCGGAATACGACCGATAAATTCAGGGATTAGACCGAATTTCAGCAAGTCTTCCGGCTGCAATTTTTTGAGCAGCCTTGCTGCAGCCTGTTCTTTTTCAGCCTGTGTAGGAGCAGATTTTCCAAACCCAATTGAAGAGCCGTCTTTAACCCTGTGTTCAATGATTTTATCCAAATCAACAAACGCACCGCCCACGATAAACAGGATATTGCTTGTGTCAATCTGAATCATATCAGCTTGAGGGTGCTTTCTTCCGCCCTGTGGAGGTACATTTGATATTGTACCTTCAATAAGCTTCAGCAAAGCCTGCTGCACGCCTTCACCTGATACGTCTCTAGTAATAGAGGTGTTTTCAGATTTTCTTGCAATTTTATCGATTTCGTCTATATAGATAATACCGCGCTCTGCTTTTTTAGGGTCAAAGTCAGCGTTCTGGTAGAGTCTTAGAAGAATGTTTTCAACGTCATCACCAACATAACCAGCTTCTGTAAGTGTTGTAGCGTCAGCCACTGCAAACGGAACATCAAGCATTTTTGCAAGAGTCTGAGCAAGAAGTGTTTTACCGCTTCCTGTAGGACCTACAAGCAGAATGTTTGATTTTTGGATTTCAACACCGTTTGTGTCTTCTTTTTTGTTGTGTTTCAAACGTTTGTAGTGGTTGTACACAGCAACAGAGAGAACTTTTTTTGCATCATCCTGACCAACAATGTGCTGATCAAGGTAAGCTTTGATTTCATGAGGTTTTGGAATCGCTTTTTCGTCTGTTTCAA
>CANAXK010000176.1 GCA_947365485.1 uncultured bacterium | reverse complement strand
CGGACTTGTCCTGCTCTCAAATTGCGATAAGATTACCCCGGGAATGCTTATTGCAGCAGCAAGAATTAATATTCCCTCTATTATTGTGACTGCAGGCCCGATGCTCGATGGTGAGAGCAAGTGCGAAAAACTCACGATGATTAAGGGAGCCTTTGAAGCTATTGGAAAGTACCGCAACGACGAGATAACAGAAGAAAGACTTCTTGAGCTTGAAGCAGCTTCCTGCCCTTCTGCCGGCGCTTGTCAGGGGCTTTATACAGCAAACACAATGGCTTGCCTTACAGAAGTTATGGGAATGAGCTTACCTTACTGCGCAACTTCTGCTGCTGTATCGGCTGAAAAAAGAAGAATCGCTTTTGAAAGCGGTATGCAGATTGTTGACTGGGTAAGAGAAGACAAAAAGCCTCTGGATATCATAACCCGGGATTCTTTGAGGAACGCGATTATTGCGGATTTGGCAATGGGCGGGTCTACAAACTCGTTTTTGCATATTCTGGCGATTGCAAATGCGATTTCTGTTTCCTCTCAAGGTGAGGGAGTGAATTTGAGGGACTTCGAAGAGCTCTCGCACAAAATCCACCAGTTCGTAAAACTCGAACCGTCTTCTGATATCACTATGACAAAATTCCATCAGGCAGGCGGTATTCCGGCTGTGGTGGACGAACTTACAAGAAGCGTTCCGGAATTTAAAGGCGGAGAAATAAAAAATGTCTACGCTGACAAAACAATAATCCATGACTACTCTGAACCTTTCACAACCAAACCCGGACTCGGAATACTCTACGGAAATATCGCTCCGGAAGGCTCGGTTATTAAGATTTCTGCGGTCGATGAGAGCTGCTATGAATTTGAAGGCACGGCAAAAACCTTTGATTCGGAAGAAGAAGCAATGCGAGCACTTGAAAACGACTTAATAAAAGCAGGTGACGTCATTGTCATCCGCTACGAAGGCCCGAAAGGCGGTCCAGGCATGCGCGAAATGCTAGCTCCAACCTCGCTTCTTGTGGGCAAAGGACTCGGAACAAAGGCTGCGCTCATTACCGACGGTCGTTTTTCCGGAGGAACACGCGGAATCTGCGTGGGACATATCTGTCCGGAGGCTGCAAACGGCGGTGTAATCGCGCTAATCAAAGACGGTGACAAAATCAGAATCGATATTAACAAGCGCACGCTTGATTTGCTCGTGCCGGATTCCGAGCTTGAAGCGCGCAGAAAAAATCTCAAGCCGTTTGTCTCAAGCGCAAAGGGTTATCTCGGCAAATACTCGCGCACCGTTCAGGACGCAAGCCACGGGGCAATTGTTTAGCATGAAATCCAAGCTAAGAAGTCAGGCGCGAAAAATTAACCGTGCAGAGTGTTCTCAAAGGCTCTGCCAGCTGCTAAGCGAATCCAAAGTTTACAAGAGCTCAAAGAAGATAATGATTTTTTACCCGTTGAAAGACGAAGTAAACCTTCTTTCGCTTCTCAATGACGACTCAAAAGAGTTCTACCTGCCCAGAATTGATGGAGAAAACCTTCTTTGCTGTCCATTTTCGGAAGGTGATGAGCTCTGCTTATCCTGTTTTAAAACAAAAGAGCCTCTGAAAGCGCCTGTTGATAAGGGTTCAATAGACCTTGTTGTTGTTCCGGCACTTTGCTGTGACAAAAGCAATTACCGTCTGGGCTACGGTGGCGGGTTTTACGACCGGTTCTTAAAGGATTACAAGGGTAAAACAGTCGTCTGTCTTCCGCAGGAGCTAATCGTTGACACGGTTTATCCTGAGCCGCATGACATTCCTGTGGATTTAGTTATTGTCTGCTAATTAGCTAAAGTTATAAGAGAACGAATTTTTAATAGCTGCATCAACCGCGCCTTTAGCGGATTGGAGTTCAGCGTCGACCATTTGGAGTCTGGTCTGGTATTCCTGCATTTGCAAATCCAGTTTCTTTTCCAGAACTATCAGTTTATCTCGTCGTGCTTCCAGCTGTTTGACTGCGGGGTTTTCGGGATCCAAATCGTTTCCGAGAGCCATAATCTCGTCGGAGGATGCAACCAACTCCATCTTTGCAGATGAAATCCACTGAACCTTAGATTCAAGTGATATTTTGTACGCTGTAAGGTACATCATTCTGAAGCTGGATGCAAGTAATCCCATAGCACATTCCTTCTATCTTGTTTCGTTTAAGTTCTTGCCTTTCAGGAATGTGTGTTCGTTACTTTCTGCAATCAGGCTTTCCATTTTGTGAAGCTGGTGCTTGTGATAATTTACTCTGTACTTTGCCATCTTGAGCTTTTGTCTGATGGTAAGCATGTCCTTTAGGCTTGAAATTAAACTTTCTGCCAGTGACTTGAATGGATTCTTGCGCTTGAAAAACGAGCGCGTAAAATTCATAAAGTTCACTAACCGTTTCATATTATCTTGTAGTTCTTCACGCATAAGCTTGTACTCCTATGCCATCTGAGCCTACATGTATTATAAAACATGTAATGCCTAATAATTGCCTGTTATTTGAGGATATTGTTACATTTGTTAACATATTATTTAGAACTAGTCCTATTGCCGGTGATACTGTTGAAAACAAACCTGTTTTTGTAATACTCGTTGTGCACTACATGATTTAACGGCATTTTTCCTAAAAACTTTAGCTCTTTTCGGTTGTAATATCGCAATTCGTTACAAAAATTTACAACAGACACTATTGTTTTGCAAATAGCGTTGTCCAAAAAAATATCCAGCATTCTTCTAAAAAATGTACGTCCTTGCATTTTACACCAATAATAAATTACAGGTCTTGAATATCCTTGCTTGCAGATTCAATATCATCTTTAAGCATTTTTCTAACAATGTCACCTTGCGTATCCAGCATTTTGCATACTGTTTCTATGTTCGCAACCTTTTGGGAGAGGATTGTATCAGCATTAGCGACAATGTTGCTAGACACTGTCTGATAAGCCGATAATGCAGCGGATGTTGTTCCCTGCATTAAGTTACCCATAACAACCGCAGGGAGCCCGAATTCACCCAGATAAGGCGCTGCTGCTGTCATGATTCCGCCCCATCCAGAAACAATTCCGGCGAGCGGCATTAATATGTTTGCAGCTCCGATTCCGTACCCGTTTGCAGTACCTATTCCGTAAGCTGCTGTGCTTGCAATGTCTGCAATGCTCCCGATTCCGGAGGCAAAACCGGTTGTCTGACCGTTTGAGGAGCCGAATCCGGTAAGCAAATCTCCGATTGATGAAGCCCCGCCGGTTGTGTATCCGTTTTGTCTGTAGCCAAAGTTGGCTGCATAACCGCTCGGGAATCCTGAATAATTACCAAGGCTGTTTACGCCAAAAGAAGAGTAAGTTCCGGTTGTACCGCCTGCACCGCCGCTGTATTGAGTCCAGTAAGATGTGCCCGGAATGTTCATTGCGTTAGTTCCGCCAAGTGTTGTCATAAACGCCGACGGCGCAAACAAACTTGCGAGCTGGTATAAGAACCCGCCAGCTGCTTCAAACCCTGTGCCGGAGCTTGCAGAACCTGATACAGTCAGGTCTCTTAGTCTGTCGTAGGTTTCATACAGCATAACCTTGGCGTCTGCTGATGCAGAGCCAAATCTGTTTGCTATTACTAAGTATCCATCGTTTTTGTATGACATATATACC
>CANAXK010000175.1 GCA_947365485.1 uncultured bacterium | reverse complement strand
GAAAAGATTGTTGATACAAGTATCAGACACAAGTTAGAGAATTTAAGTAAAAACATAATAAAGGCTTAGAAAGGATAAAAGATGACAGTTATAAATCCTGATGAAATTAGCTCAATACTAAAGGAAAGTATCCGAAATTATGAAACAAAAGCAGAAGTTTCAAATATCGGAAGCGTTCTTGAAGTTGGTGACGGTATTGCAAGAATTTACGGCTTGCGCAATGTCATGTCAAACGAGCTTGTTGAATTTGAAGACGGCAAAGGGACTCTTGGGATTACGTTAAACCTTGAAGAAGACAATGTCGGGGTCGTAATCCTGGGTGAGTATACCCACATTAAAGAAGGTATGACAGTAAAAACAACCGGAAGAATCGCTTCTGTGCCGGTTGGCGACGCTTTAATCGGAAGAATAATCAACCCGACCGGACGCCCAATTGACGGCAAAGGCGATATTATTACTGACAAAACAAGACCGATTGAGAGAGTTGCTCCTGGTATTGTTGCCAGAAAATCAGTACACCAGCCGCTTCAAACAGGCCTGACTGCTATCGACGCTTTGACTCCAATCGGACGCGGTCAGCGTGAGTTGATTATCGGGGACAGACAAACCGGTAAAACAGCGATTGCGATTGATACAATCCTTAACCAGAAGGGCGGGGATGTAATCTGTATTTATGTTGCGATTGGTCAAAAGGCTTCAACTGTTGCCCAGCTTGCTAAAACACTGGAAAAACATGGGGCAATGGATTATTCAATCATTGTTTCAGCAACAGCAAATGAAGCTGCTCCGCTTCAATACATCGCACCTTTTGCGGGCGTTGCGATTGCAGAAGAATTTATGGAACAGGGAAAACACGTTTTAATCGTGTATGATGATTTGACAAAACACGCACAGGCTTATCGTGCAATGTCATTGCTTCTTAAGAGACCACCTGGACGTGAAGCATACCCGGGCGATGTATTCTATCTTCACTCACGCTTGCTTGAAAGAGCTGTTAAGCTTTCTGACGAGCTTGGCGGGGGAAGTATTACAGCACTTCCGATTATTGAAACACAGGCGGGCGACGTTTCTGCGTACATTCCGACTAACGTAATTTCTATTACAGACGGTCAGATATTCTTGGAAACAGCTTTGTTTAACTCAGGTGTGAGACCGGCAATCAACGCAGGTATTTCAGTATCACGTGTAGGTGGTGCTGCTCAAACAAAGGGCATTAAGCAGGTTGCTGGTAAACTTCGTCTTGACTTGGCGCAGTTTAGAGAGTTGGAAGCGTTTGCACAGTTTGCTTCTGATTTGGATGCAGCAACTAAGAAACAGCTTCTAAGAGGTCAAAAACTCACAGAAGTTCTTAAGCAGCCTCAATACAAGCCGCTTAGCGTTGCAGAGCAGGTTACAATTCTGTTTGCAGCTAACGAAGGCTATCTTGATGAAGTTGATAACAAGAAAATTAACGAATACAAGACAGGCTGGTTTGAGTACTTTGCAGCGAATATGCCTGAATTAAGCAAGGCGTTGAACGAAGGTGCTAAGCTTTCAGATGATGATATCAAGGCTTTGAGAGAACAGCTTGAAGCTTATGGTAAAACACTCTAGAAAAGGAGAAAAGTATGAAATGTTTTAACCACCATGACAGAGACGCGTTTGCGGTTTGCAAGGCTTGCGGTAAGGCTCTTTGTTTGGAATGTGCAGAAGAGTATAAGAATGAATATATTTGCAGGGGCTCTGAAGAGTGCCAGCATATAGCGGATGTGGATTATATCCATTACTTCAAAGAAAATTCAGAATGCGCGTTTAAGTTCTACAAGTACATGCTTATCCTGTTGGGCGCATTCTTGCTTGGATATATGGCAGTAAAATCTTTTTTCACGTTTTTGCTTCCGTTCTGTCCGTTCGGGATTTCTCTGGAATCAATTTTGGTGTTTATTTTAGCGATTTTGCTTATTAAAAAGGGAATTGATTCGAAGTTAAAATAGTTTGAGGTCACAAATTGTGACCTTAATCTCTCAAAAGGAAATTAGTATGCCAAATTTAAAAGATATTAAAAGCAGAATAGGCAGTGTTCAGAACACTAAAAAAATTACAAAAGCAATGAAAATGGTTGCAGCTGCTAAGGTTAAAAAAGCCGAAAACACGGTAAAAGCTGCCAGACCGTTTTCTGATGAACTACTGCACCTTTTTAGAAAAATGCTCGCTACAGTGGATGAACACTCAACTTGCGGACTGAAAGTCGAAAGAGGCCTGGATAATTACCCTGAGCTCTTGAGAAAAAGAGAAGTTAAATCAGAAGGACTGCTCGTGATTACTTCCAACAAGGGACTTGCAGGCGCATATAATGCAAATATTGTTAAAGCTGCCCTGAAAAGAGTGCGCGAAAACGCTGAAAACGGGATTAAAACAGTGATTTATCCTGTCGGGCAGAAAGCTGTTTCTGCTTTTAAACACAAAGCTGGCGATTTTGAACTCAAAAAAGGATACATAAGCATTGCAAACGACCCTACTGCAACGGGCGCTAATATTATTGCCGAAGATATTGCAGAAGACTTTGTTAACGGCGAAATCGACAGTATTGATATCATTACAACCCACTTTAACAACATGATGTCTTATAGCGTTGTAGCGTGGGAAGTCTTGCCTGTGAAAGTTGAACAGGCTGAAAAACACGAAATTGATGCGGTTATGGAGTTTGAACCTTCGCCTCATGCGGTCTTGCAACAGCTTGTTCCAATGTATATAACAAACTCTATTTATCAGGCGCTTCTGGAAGCTAACGCGAGCGAACTTGCTTCCCGTATGACTGCAATGTCCGCTGCTTCTAATAACGCAGAAGAGATGATTACAACCCTTACAGTCGATTATAACAAAGCCCGTCAGGCTGCTATTACGCAGGAACTTGTTGAAATCGTATCCGGAGCACAAGGCGTCAAGGGGTAAATTAAAGGGGTAAATCTTGTATAATAGTGCAATAAAAGTCTTAACATCAAAAGGCAATTTCTATGTTGATTTGGGGCTGGAAAGAATCTCTGCTGCACTTGAAAAATTCGGAAACCCTCAAGACGATTTGAAATGTATTCATGTTGCAGGTACAAATGGCAAAGGTTCTGTCTGCGGAATGCTGGACTCTGTTCTAAGAGAAGCCGGATATAAAGTCGGTCTTTATACAAGCCCTCATATCTGGGAATATACAGAAAGAATAAAAATCAACGGCGAAGAAATTTCAAAAGAAGAGTTTGCAAACTATGTGGAGGAAATCTGTTCCTGCGGGATTCATTTGACCGAGTTTGAAATCCTTACTGTGATGATGTTTCTCTATTTTAAACGCAATAACGTTGATGTTGTGGTTCTGGAAACAGGACTCGGTGGACGCCTGGACGCAACAAATGTTATTAAGAAAAATCTCTGCTCCATAATTACCCAGATTGATTTGGACCACACGGAAAGACTTGGTGATACCAAAGACAAAATTGCTTACGAAAAAGCAGGGATTATAAAAAAAGGTTGCCCTGTGATAACGAGCATGGGCTATGAAGCAATAAGAGACTACGCTGATGAGCTGGATTCGATGTTTATAATGGTTTCCCCTTTTGTGCCACAACAGTTTGCAGAAGCCTTGAGCCTCAAAGGCGCACACCAGATAGAAAACCTTGCACTTGTTCTTACGGCT
>CANAXK010000174.1 GCA_947365485.1 uncultured bacterium | reverse complement strand
ATAATACTGTGGATGATATGATTTCGATGAACAGATCATTTGCAATGCTTGTAGAGAATGGCTGTATTACGGAAGAAGAAGCTCTTGCAGCTTCAAACGATGTTCCGGAATTGGAAAAGATATTCAGAGGGGTTTATCAGGGTACAAAGTCATATTATGAATAATTATGTTACAGAAGCGATTAATTTAAAATCATACAATCTAAACGATGCAGACAAAATTATAGTAATGTATTCCAAAGAAAACGGGCTTATCAAAGGGGTTGCCAAGGGGATTAAGAAGCCCAAAAGCAAACTCGGAGCAAGAATGGACCTGCTTGTTGCAAACTCGCTCCAGCTCCTGAAAGGACGCTCTATGGACACAATCATACAGGCTCAGACTGTGAATCATTTTAGAAAAACAAGGGAAGATATGGACAAACTAATGCTCTCCTCTTATGTTTCAGAGGTGGTTATGAACTTTGGTGAAGGCTCGGAAGGTGCTTCTGAGGAGATTTACGAGCTACTTTACAAAGCTTTAAACAGGATTGCAAACGCTTCTGAAAAGAAAGACGCGCTTATTGCTGCAATAAAATTCCAGCTAAAAATCCTTCTTGTAATGGGGTTCTGCGTGGAACTTGATACCTGCCTTTGCTGCAGAGAACAGGTTCTGGATGAGGACATGTATTTTTCTTCCACAATGGGCGGAATTGTGTGCAAGGAATGCAACGAACACCTCGGGGTGAAGCTAAAAATGCACCACAAAATCAGAGACTTTTTGCAGGCAATGCTCCAATTTGATTTTGACTACGAAAGCGACTACGACAGAAAAGCTACTGAAAAAGTTTGTCAGGTGTGCTTTGACCTGCTTGATGAGTATATTAAGACTCACACAAACAAGAAACAGAAATCTGTTAAACTGATTCGGGAAATGGCGGTCTAGATGAAAAAAGTCAGACTTGCGCATTTGTATCCAAAACTTCTGAACATATACGGAGACGGCGGTAATATCCTTGCACTCAAACGCAGATGCGAATGGCGCGGGATTAAGATACAGATTGATGAAATCAATATCGGCGATTCGGTTAGCGAACACGATATTTACTTTATTGGCGGCGGACAGGACTTGCAACAGATAGAGGTCTCAAAAGAATTGCAGCGCCACAAAGAGTTTTTCCAAAAAGAGCGCGACAGAATGGCTGTATTCTTGGGAATTTGCGGCGGGTATCAGCTTATGGGACATTATTACCAACCGCATCAGGGTGAAAAACTTGCAGGTATAAGCCTTCTTGATGCCCACACAGTTGCAGGAAACAAACGCTTTATAGGAAACGTTACAGCCACTACAGAATTTGTAGAGCCGCACACTCTTGTGGGGTTTGAAAACCACAGCGGGCTAACTTACCTTGAAGGAAATACAGAACCGCTTGGAAGAGTTATGGTTGGTAACGGCAACAATGGCAAAGACAAAACAGAGGGCGCGCGGTACAAGAATGTTTTCGGGACATATCTTCATGGCTCATTTTTGCCTAAGAACCCGCATTTTGCTGATTACATGATAGAGCTTGCGACTGGTTCAAAGCCGGAGCCACTTTCGGATGAGATAGAGAAGATGGCGCATGAATCGCTGGTTGGGAAGGGGTATTAGATATTTAATACCTTATAAAGTATTTTTAAAAATTCGGGTGGAAGTCTTTTCAAACCATCAAGGGGATTTGCTTTAGGCATAGCGTCATCTGATAGTGAATCACAGATAAGTTTTGTAAAAGTTTCTGCAAACACCTCATGATACTGATTCCGTGGCTTTGTTGCATAATTACCAAGTACATAATTTATTGTCAAATTTTCTTCTTTAGAAAAGTTTTTGTTTTGGAGTTCATACATTACATCCAGTCCGCTTTTATTACTATTTGAACAAGGATATAAAGAATTTGTATAAGGGCATTTCCCACCATAGCCATATTTTGTATAAATTAATTTTATATATACAGAGTGCATCAGTTCATGAATCGTTTCTGCTAAAAAGTGACCTGAACTCCTTTTATTTTTCAAAAAATCTGTTTCGATTTTTGAATCCCAATTTGCAAGATTCAAAATTTTCTTTTGAAATACAGAGCCCGTTTCAAAGGGTAGTTCATTTTTTAGCACAAGCCTTGTTTCCGGGATACAAAAATTGTCAGATTCGACATTTATAAGATTCTCTTTATCAAAAGCTCTTATTCTAGGAACAAAAGGAGAAAAAAGAGCGGAACACGTTTGTTGTTTTAAATAGTCTAAAGCTTTAAATGCTTGTTCCACACAGAATCCAACCGGTTTATTTTGTTTAAAATCTGCGTCAATATTTTTATTTTTAATTAAATTTGACTCAAAATTTTCTGTTGAAAATACTAGCCCCCCCTGGCTAATAGACTTTTGTTTATCCCTGACCTAAAATTTACATATTGATTGCATTCCTGAATAGCTGGTATCACACGTTATCTCCGTTATTCAGGAGTATACCAGATAAGTTATTGCAAATCAATATAAGAAATTTATGTATTTGATACTTTTTAATGAGATTTTCGTTATGCGCATCAATCCAATTCTAACAAAAAATTCCTTTTCTCAAACTCGCGATTGCCAAAAGGAAAATCCTCATGGGATAATACTTTCAGCAGTCGGTGCTTCGGCAGCTGGATTAGCAACACCATTAGTATATTGTGAAGGATTTAAGGAATACAAAAACAGAAATAAAGCTAAGTTTGCAGCAGGAGTTGTTGGGCTAGGAATATTAAGTGGCTTAGCAAAATATTGTATTGATAAAAATTCCGATGACAAAAGAAATAAATATCTGAATTTCGCATTAGGTATTTCCATTATCCCTCTTTGTTTGATAAGTGATTATCATTCAGCTATAACTAAAAATCTATTAAAAGAGAAAAACCAAAAATTTTGTAAATCTTTTGTTAATGGTATAAAGAAAATATTTGATAATTTTTGACATATAAAAATACACACTATTTCTAATTTATGTTATAATAATCCACATAAGTATGGGTAAAGCTGGAGTGTGTAATTATGAAAGTGTCAAATAACAATTTTGTATCATTTCAATCATCTGTTTTTTTCTAAAATCCCGAAAGAATTAAAAGCGAAAGAAGCTGAAATTACGAAAAAAGAAACAAAACAAGAGCTTGCAGTCAGTTTGGGAGGTGGCGTAGTTGCCGGAGGTATTAAATTTTTGTGGGAGAAGTTTGGTAAAAAACTTCCAACCAAACAAGCTGCAAAAAGCGGACTTACACTCGGGTCTATATTTGCATTAACTTGTCTGTTATTATCCCAAACCGTTGCAATAATCCAGCGCAACCAGCGTATTAAAGCTTATGAAGCAGCAAAACAAAAACTCTAAGCACCAAACCTGCGGTTTCTTCTGTTGTACTCAACCACACATTCTGCCAGTGTTTCCTTGTCAAATTCAGGCCAGAATTTTTTGAGCACGATAAATTCAGAATACGCAATCTGCCATAGAAGATAGTTGGAAACACGCATTTCACCGCCTGTGCGGATTAGCAAATCCGGATCCGGTATGTTCTTTGTGTAAAGATGTTTTGAGATTGTCTCTTCCGTAATCTCTTTTTCGCCGGATTCAATAATCTCTTTTACAGCATGCACGATTTCGTCACGTGAGCCGTAGTTGAAGGCGATCTGAAGATTAACG
>CANAXK010000173.1 GCA_947365485.1 uncultured bacterium | reverse complement strand
TATTCAAATCAAGATAAACATTTACCCCGTTATTAGCATAAGTCTTGCTGTTTGCATAGCTATACCCCACGCCACCGCGAAGTTCCGGCAGATACTGACGTTTTGTAAGCAGCACGTACTGCCTCATAGCTTTAAGAGTTGCGTTAAGTGCTTTCAAGTCAGGTCTGTTTTCTTTTGCAATGCTTACAGATTTTTCAAAAGTGTAAGGGTATTTTTCAAACACGTAGTCACAGAGAACATCACTTTTTTCAACCTTTGTTGCATAAACCGCGTCCTGAATATCGTCAGGGAGTTCAAGAAATTTTTCGTAGTTATCAATATTTGTGAGGCTCATTGGCACATACGGGTTTCTAAGGTTGAAAGTTTCCGTATTCTGGATATTGTATTCAGGAGCATAAGCCACGTACATAGCGTTATTCAGTGCAACAATCGCGTTTTTGTAGGTATTTTCAGCCTTAACAAGTGCGACTTTTGAATCGCTCAGGTTAACTTCTGCATTGACAAGGTCGATTTTTGACTTAATCCCTTCTTCAAAATAAGCAAGTGTTCTCTGATAGTTTCTTTCGTTTATCTGGACATTGAGTCTTTCGACTTCCATAAGATTTTTGGCTGCGAGCACTCCATAGTACTGGAGTTTTACATTAAAAATAGTTGTGAGTACAATCTCGTCAAAATCAAACTCGGCTGCAATTTTATTAAACTTCTGCATTCTGATATTGGCGTCAGAGCGTCCGAAGTTCCAGAGAAGCTGCGAAAGTCCTGCATCAAAAGCCGGCAGGGTTCTCGTATTAAGAGTAGTGCCGTTGTTTCTTCTTGTATAGCCCTGATTAAATCCGCTTCCGAGTGTAACACTTGGAAAGTAAGCAGATTTTGCCATCCCGACGCTTGAAGATGCTATATCAAGATTCAGGATATATTTTTTCACAACAGGGCTGTTATTGAGCGCAATTTTTATACAGTCATTTATCCCGAGTGAGGTGTTTTTCTCAATCTGGATGCTTTGGAGTGCTTCTGCTTTAAGCGTAAGCACCATACACATTAATAGTAATACTAGTTTTAATTTATTTCTCATCGGTCCGAATAATTACAGCTGTTTCTACATTATAAACGAGAGCCATAAAATTATGTTCATTTTTTTATACGAGATTATTCTACTACTACTTTAATTCAGGAGATATTCCCCAGTGGAGCTTATTTCTTAAAACAGAATAAAAGCTTTCGTCATTAATAAATGCAAGTTTTGCCTTATTTTCGGAAACTGAAATCGAGATTTTATCAACGCAATTAGTCGTATCAAATCCGTCTATCGCAACAGAAAGCAATCTGTCACTTGTCTTCACCGTAATCGTCTCGCAAGAAGGCACCACAAGCGGTCTTGCATTGAGCGTATGAGGGCATATTGGAACAATAACAATCGCATCCAGTGTCGGATACAGAACCGGGCCGCCAGCAGAAAGCCCGTAAGCTGTTGAACCTGTAGGGGTTGAGATAATCAGACCGTCTGCAATATAGTCACAAACAAATTTATCGTTGATTTCGAGATAGAATTTTGATGTTCTGCTGGTTGCACAGCCTTTGATTACAAAATCATTCAGTGCCTGGTAATCGCCGGAAGTCAGCATCAGGCGCTCTTCAACCGAGTAGTTTTGGTTAAGGACTGATTTAACAGTTTTTTTGACTTCATTTACTCCGGCCTGTGAAAGGAATCCGAGTCTTCCGAGGTTTATTCCGAGCACAGGGATTTGGGATGAGGCATAAAACCTTGCAGCTTTTAGAAGTGTTCCGTCTCCGCCCACAACAAGAGTAAAGTCTCCGAAGTTTTGCATTGTTTCGATATCAAAAGCTTGGTAGTCGACTTTTTCTGCATCTAGTGCTGATTTGAGCGATTTTAGAGCATCTCTGAAGCTTGAGATTGCGCGGTTATATACAACATTAATTTTCATACACCTGATTATACCATAATAAGCAGGTTTGTGATATAATTTGAGATGACTCCCGACAAAACAAGCAGAGCTTACTCCCTCGCCCTGCGGGAGAGGGTAGGGGTGAGGGGGCTGCGAGGTAATTATGATTGAAATGAAAGTAATGGGTATAGCACTCGACGTGAGAACAAACTCACCGATTGTTGTGCTCCACGATTTGGATAACAGAAAAGCGCTTCCTATCTGGATAGGTTCAGCAGAGGCAAGTGCTATTATTAGATGTATTGAAGGACTTGTTGTGGCACGCCCGATGACGCATGACCTTGTTGCAAACATCATCGAAAAAACGGGTTACAAGCTTGAAAAAATCGAGATTAACGATGTTGAAAAAGAAACATATTACGCAACTCTGTTTTTAGAAAAAGATGGTGAGACGCTTGAAATTGATGCGCGTCCGTCAGACGCCATAGCAGTTGCTATGCGTGCAGAAGCGCCGATTTTTGTGACAGCAAATGTGCTTATGAACGGCTCTGTTTCAACCGATTCAGCAAAAGACGAAGAAGAAGCGCAGGAGTTCAAAGATTTTATCCAGAACATCAAGCCTTCTGATTTTGAAAAACTTATGAAAGGCAAACACCAAGAGAACGACCAATAAAAAGAGGGAAGTATGAACATAAACAAAAACTACGAAAATCTTGAACAAAGCTATCTATTCTCAACCGTAGCAAAAAAGGTTAACGAATTTACAGCAAAAAATCCGGACAAAAAAGTCATCCGGCTTGGAATTGGAGACGTTACTTTGCCTCTCTGCAAGGCTGTAGTTGACGCTATGCACAAAGCCGTTGACGAAATGGGTGTGCAGGCAACTTTTCGCGGTTACGGACCGGAGCAGGGCTATGATTTCCTAAGAGAAGCAGTCAAAGGTTATTACACTAAACGCGGAGTAAATCTCGAGCTTGACGAAATTTTTATCTCTGACGGTGCAAAAAGTGATTTAGGAAACATCCTTGACCTGTTTGACAAGGACAACACAGTACTTGTGCCGGACCCTGTTTATCCGGTTTATGTTGATACAAACATTATGAACGGCAGAAAAGTTGTTTTTGCAAACGCCAACGGCGACAACTGCTTCTTGCCAATGCCGGACAAGAGTGTAAAAGCTGATATAATCTACATTTGCTCTCCGAACAACCCGACGGGCGCGGCATACAACAAAGAGCAGCTCAAGACCTGGGTTGATTATGCAAACGAAACAAATGCGACAATCTTGTTTGATTCAGCTTACGAAGCGTTTATTTCAGACGAGGATTTACCTAGAAGCATATACGAAATCGAAGGTGCAAAAACTTGCGCAATCGAGTTCTGTTCGCTTTCAAAAACAGCCGGATTCACCGGCACGCGCTGCGGTTACACGATTGTTCCGCAAGCTTTAGGCAAGCTTAACAAAATGTGGCTAAGGCGTCAGACAACAAAGTTCAACGGCGTCCCATACATTATCCAGCGAGGCGCAGAGGCGGTATTCTTAGAAGAAGGGCAAAAAGAGATTAAGGAAAACATAAATTACTACAAAGAGAATGCAAAAGTCATCTCAGAAACGCTTAAGGAATGCAACATCTGGCATGTAGGCGGGAAGCATTCGCCGTACATTTGGCTCAAGTGTCCGAACAACATGACATCCTGGGAATTTTTTGACTACTTGCTTGAAAACGCGCAGGTTGTCGGGACTCCTGGTTCTGGATTCGGCCGTAATGGAGAAGGGTATTTCCG
>CANAXK010000172.1 GCA_947365485.1 uncultured bacterium | reverse complement strand
AGTCAGAGTCGGCTGGGTAAGGTGAAGCGAATTTGCTGCTTTTGTAATCGAACCCTCGCGAGCAACGGCTAAAAAATATTTTAAAACACGGATTTCCATACCCTCATGATATCGCTTCTTATTATGCCCGTCAAGCATAATTAATTATTTGATATAAGTATTTGCTATTTTTAAAAAATAGTTAATAATAAGATTATGAGGCAAATTATAGACAAAACTTTTGATAAAGAACGCTCTTTGTATCATATCAAGAATACGGAAGTCCTGAACTGTAGATTCGCAGGCGAGGCTGACGGGGAGTCAGTGCTAAAGGAATGCCGTAATTTCAGAGTCAAAAACTGCTCGTTCTCTTTAAGATACCCGATGTGGCATGCAAAGAAATTTGAGCTGCTTGAATCCTCAATGGACGACTTGACCCGTGCTCCAATCTGGTATTCAAAAGATGGAGTGATTAAGGATTGCGAAATTGACGGGGTTAAGACCTTAAGAGAATGCAAAAACATCAGCGTAGACGGGTGCAAGATTGACTCAATTGAGTTCGGCTGGAGGTGTAAAAATCTAAAAATTACAAACTCCAGAATCAACGCTGTATATTTTTTGTTTGAAACAAAAGATGTTGAGATTGAAAACCTTGATATGAGCGGGAAATACTCGTTTCAGTACATGAAAAATGTGCATATAAAAAACTCGAAGCTCGACACAAAAGACGCATTCTGGCACAGCAAAAACATTGTCGTGGAAAATTCGATTGTAAAAGGCGAGTATCTGGGCTGGTTCAGCGATAATCTCACGCTTATTAACTGCAAAATCATCGGCACGCAGCCGCTTTGCTATTGCAAGAATTTGAAACTGATTGACTGCGAAATGATTGACACTGATTTAGCATTCGAGTATTCAGATGTGGAGGCTCAAATAAACGGACACATAATTTCTGTTAAAAACCCGAAAACCGGACTTATCGTTGCTGATTCAATCGGCGAGATTATTAGAGAAGACGCGGTCCTGAAATGCTCAGGCGGGGTTCAAATCCGCGAGCACAGACTTTCAGCATAGGAGAAAACAAGATGGACATATTAAAAGTCAGAACACCAAGGGGTCTTGAGCTTGTTGGCACAATATTTGGAGATAAGTCTGCTGACACCGTTGTGGTAATGATTACAGGGATTTGCTCAAATGTTTTTCAAAACGAACTTTTATATACAACCGGGAAAACATTGAGCCAAAACGGCATCGCATGCATTATCGCGCACGCGCATGATTCATTTTCCTGCTTCGCTTATACGGACTTTTCAATCGGAAAACAAAGACACGCAGGCGTGTTTAACGATGATTTCAGCATGGTTTACGAAGATGTTGAGACTTATGTTAAGTACGCAAAAGAAGAGATGGGCTTCAAAAACGTAATCCTTGCAGGGCATTCGCTCGGCTCAAACAAGATTATTCACTACCTTGGAAACACAAAGGACAACTACGTTGACTATTTTATAGTCTCATCTCCAGTTGACATAATGTACTGGTGGAAAGTTATGCCTAACATTGACAAATGCTTTGAAACAGCCAAAAGTTGGGTAGATGAAGGCAGAGGGAACGAGATTTTGCCGTTCTTGTTCGGCGGTTTTTCTCCAATGACAGCAAGCACTGTTCTCGGGTTTTACAATGCTGATAACCTCAAGAACTGTCCTGTTTTGAGCGGAGAGGGCGAGAGAGAGTCTTTGCATAATATAAAACCGAATGGGTCGTTTATTATTGGCTCAAAGGATTCTGTGACCGGTGAAAGTCCAAAGGGGTTTATGGAAACGCTAAATTCGTGGACAAGAAATCCTTCGCACAATCAGGTGATAGAAGTTGAGGGTGCGTCACACATTTTTTACGGCAAGCATGATATTTATGCAGAGACCGTTTTAGACTGTATAAAGAATCATTACTATGGAGCTTTTGCATGAGAACTTTATTAATTTGCGTAACTATTTTATTAATAATCGGAGGTATTTTTATGAGCAACAGCACATGGGACAGAGTATTCCCTAAAAGCGACAAAGTTAAGGTTCAAAAAGTGCACTTTAAGAACAGGTATGGGATACGATTAACAGGTGATTTGTACACACCAAAGAACGCCTCAGGAAAACTTGCTGCGATTGCGATTTCCGGCCCTTTTGGCGCGGTAAAAGAGCAGGCTTCCGGTTTATACGCGCAAACTCTTGCAGAGCGGGGATTTATAACCTTAGCTTTTGACCCCTCCTACACAGGAGAAAGCAGTGGTGAGCCGCGAGATGTAGCTTCACCTGATATTAATACAGAGGATTTCAGCGCTGCGGTTGATTTTTTGAGCAATCAGCCGAATATTGACCCTGAAAAAATCGGGATTCTCGGAATTTGCGGGTTTGGCGGAATGGGGCTGAACGCTGCTTCAATGGATACGAGAATCAAGGCAACTGTGACTTCTACAATGTACGATATGAGCAGGGTGAACGCCAACGGATATTTTGACGGCCTGGACGAAAAAGCACGCTACGAGCTTAGGCAGAAATTGAACAGGCAGCGCACAGAAGATTTTCGAATCTGGGCTTATGAAAAGGGCGCAGGATTGCCTGAAAAGCTTACAGGCAAAGAGCCGCAGTTTGTAAAAGATTATTACGATTATTACAAGACTCCGCGCGGATTCCACAAACGTTCGATTAATTCTAACGGGAATTGGAACATGACTTCATCTCTGTCATTTATGACAATGCCGATTTTGTGTTACAGCGATGAGATTCAAAACGCGGTATTGATGATTCATGGCGGGAATGCTCACAGCAAATACTTTAGCATAGACGCGTTCAAGAAGTTAAAAGGTGACAACAAAGAGCTTTTGATAATAAAGGAAGCGAATCATACTGATTTGTATGACAATCTTGAAAAAATACCTTTTGATAAGATTGAAAAGTTTTATAGAGAGTACTTGAAAGGTTAAGAACAGCCGCAGCACTTGCTGTTATCAAATCTTTCTTTGGCTTTACTGCATTTGAGACATTTCTCCTGCATTTTTCCTTCCTGTATAAAGTATTGAAAACTCTTTATCCACTTAGGTTCTTTACAGGAACAGCACTGCATAAAGGTTATGTAGTCAACAAATCTCTGCAAAACATCTTCTGTCATAGAAAACTCTATGTTCTTTGCAGACTCCTCAACATTTTCTGGTGCCATCATCAAAACTTTTTCAAGAAAATCACAGATTATCCTGTGCCGCTCCATCTTTTTTTGAACAGCTTTTTTCCCTTTTGAAGTCATTGTAATAATTCCGTACGGCTGATAGTTTATGTAACCACGGCTTGCAAGTGTCTTAACAGCCTCAGAAGTTGATGCCATGCCAATTGCAAGAGAAGCTGCAACATCTTTTACTCTTGCAGCTGTATTTAAATCTATTAGCTCGTTTATTGCTGACAAGTATTTTTCCAGACTCTGGGTTAAATCTTTCATAACCTATTTATACCACAAAATTAATTATTGCAAAAATCCAATATTTATAATATGTTATGGTATGGCATAAAAGTTTAGCAAAGGCGAAAATATGGATTATATTCAAGAGATAAAAAGATTAAAAAAAAGAAAAAATGCGATTATTCTGACGCATTGCTATCAGCCTATAGAGCTTGATGAAATATCGGATTTTGTCGGAGACTCGTTTTTTCTGAGCAAAAAAGCAAAAGAAACA
>CANAXK010000171.1 GCA_947365485.1 uncultured bacterium | reverse complement strand
AAGTTTCAAATCCGAAGAAACATCAACAGACACCACAGAATCGTAGGTTTTGCCGTCGGAATTATTGAGTGTGGAGTTCTCAAACGCTTTTTGGATATCTTCCATCACAGAGTTTGAGACCTTAACTCCGCCCGTGTTTTGAGGTATAGCAACTTTTTGTATGACTTGAGAGTTTGCAACAATGCTTGAATATGCAAGGTTTGGCGCTTCCTCATCATAAATCGGGTTAAAGTAATCGTTCTTTAATTGAGGGTTTGAAGCCTTAACAAGAATATTTCCATCAACATTCAGGAGTTTGACTTTTGAGGTATCAAAGTCTTCTTCAAAAGTTATTACGGTTCTCACAACGTCAGGATTGGTCGAAAACTGTGCCAGTCTGATTTCTTTTATGTTGCTTTTTTCAAACACGAGCTGTTGTTTATCACCAATCAGGACAGAATTATTTATATCAAAATATATTCTGTTCGGGCTTTCGAGTCTCACGTATTTCAGGGGTTCCGGATGGGCGTCTGGAGATTCTTTCACGTTTATGTAAACGATTGAAGAAGAGTCGTCAAAGTTGAGAGACATTACTTTGGCCGGCTCTGCCTGCGCTGTCAAAGCCTGCAAAAACAACATTATAAAAGCTGTTATTAAAAAGAATATTTTCTTCATATTGAAAAAGGAACCGCCCCAACTCCTCAATAAAAATTCTAACAAAAAGTGCAGAAAATGTAAATTCCAACTTGTGCTTCCATTATCCGGCTCAATATGCTATACTCTATGTGACAATTGGAGGATTGAGCCATGAGAAAAATTAAATTTGTTATAACAATGCTTGCACTTTGTATCGCAACATCATCAGTATTTGCAGGCGCGTTCAAGGCTGACGCGAGAACTAAAAGAATCCCTGCCGGAACAGTATTCCAGTTCGAATTTTTGCAACCTGTGAGCACATTCTCCGGCTGCGAAGGCGACTCCTTTGTCGCAACTCTTTTGAACGAGCAGTCAACAAGCGGTAACGTAATCCTGCCTGCCGGAACAGTTGTCCGCGGCAGCGTTTCCAACGTAAACACTGCAAAAAGATTCTCACGCGGCGCAAAACTCTACCTCGATTTTGACCACGTTGTAACTCCAAACGGGCGCCAGATTCCTCTTGACATGGCGGTTTGTCAATTTGAAAACATCTACTACGACGGAGCTTTGTACAAAAATTTAGGCTACGGCGAAGCTGTAAAAAAGAACTACGAGCGCGGGGTTGAAATCACCAAGAACGCAACCAACTACGGTTTGAGCGCAGGTGAATCAGCACCCGGAATCCAATACCTCACAGCTCCTGTATGCGCTGTTGGCGGGTTTATCGGCGGGGTTGCTTACTGGGTAGGTGACAGTGTGGCTGACATGTTCAGAAAAGGTCAGGACGTTTACATCAACCAAGGTGACATTTTGAATGTCAGACTCCTTAACCCGATTGATATTCCGGTGTACTAAGCTTCCTGTTTTTCAATATTGTTAAGCATAATGTTTTTTACTGCCTGTGAAACATTAAGTTTTTTAACGTCTTCTGCTTCAAGGTTCAAGTTCTTGTAAATGCTAAGGATGAAAGAATCGCTGTTGATTTGTGGAAGAACCTGCATCAATTTCTGATGTCCGAGTTGTTTCAAGCCGGAAGCGATTGAGTTTTTTACACCGAAGCTGAACTTGTAGAAATTAGTTGTGATGTATGACAACTTGTCCTGATTGTTCATTGTGCTAAGCTTAGCCTGCAATGTGTTGTCTTCTGCAGCTCTTGCCGGTGCAGCTTCTTTTTCTACAGTGAATCGAACCTGCTGCTCGTTAGAATTTGTCTTGATTTGAGCCATAAGCTCCTGTTGTTTTTGCTGAGCCTGCAAAAATTCGGTTTGAGTTTTCTTGTTTGAAATTGTTTCAACACCTGATTTTTCAGAAACAGCCGGAGCCTTTAATTCAGCGTTGCTTCCAGATGCAACTGTAGAATAGTTTCCGTTGGTAGCCTTGTCAAGGATCTTTGTTAATTCTTCTTTTGAAACAGTCAATGCTTCCGGATGTTTTTCAACAAACTCTGTTACCTGCTTGATAACTTCTTTGTAAATCGGAAGCTCATAAGCATCCTTGTTCATTGTGCCAAGGATTTCTTCTTTTGCCTGTGCGCTAATTACTTCGTTGATTGCAGTACCGGAAATCTCACCGGCTGCTACTGCTGTATAGAAATTATCCCTCTGAAGTTTTAACTGTTTTTCTTCTGCTGTTAATTCTTCGCCTTTAGCTTCTTTTTCAGCAATCTTTGCAAGCGCGTCTTTGTTTTCTTCAAAGAAAGTCTTGGCATCAGCCTTAAAATCAGCGTGGTGTTCTTTGATACCTTCTTCTGATTTATATTGAACAACTTTTGCAGAAGCTTCTGTTACGTCTTCCTGCGAAGGAACATTGCCTTCAACGTCAGCTTTCAAAGCCAATCTTTTAGAATCTTCAACGCTCCAGCTGTCAGCCCATTCAGTGCGTGCAGCAGATGTGTCAAAGCTCTGCAAAACAGCGTCCAAGCCCTTAATTCTGTTTGATGCAACAAGCGAAGTGATTGCCTGTTTGCAGATAGCTTTTTCGCTGTCAGGAGTGTTTACAAGCAACTTACCAAAGTCTTGAAGCTGCTGTTTGTAGATTTTTTGTTTTTCCTGAGGTGTTTTTGCGGCCTTTAACTTTTCAACAAAGTAGTGGTTGAAATATCTTTCGAGACATTCTTCAACCTTTGCATGAGGAAGTGATGTGAAATCCTTGACTCCGAAGAATCTTTCCATACGTTCTGACAAGCCTTCAGCGCTTGATTTGTTAGCCTTTTTAAAACCTTCAATAGTCCATCCGGTTTTTACAGCTGTGTAGTAGTTCTTTGCAAGCTTGCCAACTTTTTCCAGGTCAACTTTTCCGTCAACAACAGAATCCTTGATTGCAACTTTCAGACAATCAACAACCTGCTGTAATTCCTGTTCTGAAAGGTTTTCCAACTGCTGTGCGTTCATGCCGGATACTCTAGAAAGAATACCGCTGTTTTTAAGCTCTTCCGGTTTTAAACCGAACTTGCTCAATTCAGCACAAAGTTTTTCTAACAACTGGTCAAGTTTTGAGGTATTTTTGTTTTCTTCTACACCACTATTTTGAGGCTGCTGTACAGTGTAAATAGAATTAGGAGCAGAAGCTTCCTGCCCGCCCTGTGCAGCTTGTGGTTTATAAGTATTTTCTGTTGTTACATTATTTACTTGAACCATCTTAATTACCTCATATATATAAAGTCTCTGAAAATAAGCCGATTTCAACACTTTTTAAAATCGTTACAAAGCTTAACAGAGTAAAGATTTGTAACAATTCGTCTCAAAATCCTAAAGTTTTAGAAAAAAATGCCGTTATACAAATTGTAGGTAAGACACAACAAGGAGTATCTGATATGTACGCAATGTGGCCCGGATGTTACAGTTTTAGAGATGAAATCAAACTTTTCGCATTATGGTTCAAGGAGCAGACAGAGGCTCTTGTATTAAAGATTTATGAAATTGACCGTTTGATAAACGGATAATGATACGTGAATTAATCTCTTTTTCTCTCTCTCAATATTCAAGCTTGCAACAATGCAAGCTTTTATTTTTTGCTTCATTTTATACCTAGCTGCCTGGCTTCCCAGCTGCTTAGCTGCCCTATTGTAACAATTTTTATGAATAATGTTACAAACAGGCAAAAATTTTTCGGCAGCCTTTGCATCCATAGATGCAAACCCTTCGTCATGTTCGGTGC
>CANAXK010000170.1 GCA_947365485.1 uncultured bacterium | reverse complement strand
CAAATTGATTCGCAAGCGCCGCATCCGATACATGAATCATTAATTGTTACGTTCATTCTTCATCTCCTTTTTATAATTTATTTTAAAATCTGAAACCATCAGACTCCTATATTATACATCTAAAACCAAAAATTAAAATAACCAGTCAGATATTCTTTGAGCTATTGTGTCAAACCCGAGTTCTACCCCCAAATCTTTTGTCTCAATACCTCTTGAATAGTAGAGCACTGGCACGCGCTCCCTTGTGTGGTCAGTACCAGGTACTGTCGGGTCGCAGCCATGGTCTGCGGTTATTATTAACAAATCGTCTTCACCTATCATGGGCAAGATTGTCTCTAAATACTCGTCAATTTCCTCTATCGCCTTGCCATAACCCGCTGCATCGTTTCTGTGACCGAAGAGCATATCAGTATCAACAAGGTTTGTGAAAATAATTTCTCTGCTCTCGTCTGTGATGTTAACGTCAGGATACTTGATATAATCAAGGTTCAAACTCTTATCAATTGCTTTTATGGTAAGCTCAAGCCCCTCTTTGTTTGAGCCCGTATGAACAGCATGCGTGATTCCGGCTTTCGAGAAAATGTCTTCAATCTTCCCGATTCCGATAACCCTTGCACCTGATTCTTTTACAACATCAAGAATAGTTTTTCCGTAAGGCGCCATTGAATAGTCACGCCTGTCCTTGGAAACTCTTGTCGGCTTGCCGTCAATAACTTTGTAAGGACGCGCGATAACTCTTGCAACATTGTACTTGCCTTCGTCTAAGATTCTGCGCGCGATTTCACACCAGCTGTAAAGCGTTTCAAGCGGAATCAAATCTGTATCAACCGCGATTTGGAACACGCTGTCAGCAGAAGTGTAAACAATCGGGAATTTTGTTGCGTGGTGCTCGTCATTGAGCTCTTCAATAATCGCAGTCCCGCTTGCAGGACGGTTTGCAAGTATTCCACCGCAGCCGGTTTCTTCTATGAACCTGTCAACCAGCTCTTTCGGAAAACCTTCCGGAAAAGTCGCAAACGGTTTCTCTGAAACAAGTCCTGCAATTTCCCAGTGGCCTGTGGTCGTGTCTTTGCCCTTTGATTTTTCAAGCAAAGTCCCGTACTGACCGATTGGGGTTGCTGTCTTTTTTATACCCTGAAAACTCTGGATGTTTCCGAGCCCCAGAAGTTCAAGCGAAGGAACATCAAGCCCGTGGTTGAATGCGCAGACATTTTTGAGGGTGTTACATTCTTTTATGTCACCAAACTCTTCGCAGTCCGGCATGGCGCCGATGCCCATTGAGTCGATGACGATTATGATTGCACGTTTCATATACTCTCCTTTTAATTATGTTTTAATGATAACATATTTTTATGATATTATAAATAAAAAAAAGGAGATAACCATGCAGGCAAGACGTGCAGCAAGAGAATTGGCACTTATATTGTTTTCACAATTTGATAAAGAAATTACACACTACTCAAGAAAAGATTTTGAAGATATCATGCTTAAATCAGTCAGAATCCTTTCTAATTCGGCTTCGGAAGAATTAAAACTTACAGTCGGCTCTCTGATTGATATCAAGGATTCGCTTGATACTTATGAAGCAGAACACGAATCAAATCTTTCAAGACCGATGGGCGCAAAAAACAAACCGGTCAAGATTCCGATGACTGATGAGATGATATCAAAAGTCGATACGATGCTTGATGTGGCTGAAAAAGCTATTCTGGCACTTGAGATTGCAGAATTTGCAACCCTTGAAAACCAGTCAGAAGTTAAAAACTACACCGTAGAAATCGCCGAGCAGTTCAAGATTAACCACAAGTCTGTTGATGAAGAAATCCAGAAGTACTCAAACGGCTGGGATATTTCAAGACTTGTGAAGATTGATAAAGATATTTTAAGAATCGCGATAACCGAGCTTCTTTACACAAAAGACGCGCCTGTTAAAGTTGTGGTTGACGAGGCTGTAGAGCTTGCTAAGAAATACTCAACAGAAGACTCTTCATCATTCGTTAACGGGATTCTTGCAAAGGTTATTGTGGAAAACGGCTTGAAGGGATAAACTTAGTTCCCTCTCCTTAGGGAGAGGGCTAGGGTGAGGGGGCGATTATGTTCAACTTTTTTGACAAACTAAAAACCACCGTCTCAAAAACCGCACAAGCACTTGTGGGTAATGTTGTTGACGCTGTATCAGACGAGGAAGAGTTCTCCGATTTCGTGCTTGATGACATGGAAGACCTGCTTATAAGCGCTGATTTGGGCGTGAACTACGCTTCTGAACTCGTTGATAAACTAAGAGGACAGGACAAAATAAAACCCTCACAGGTCAAAGAATTTTTGCAGAACGAGTTTGTTAAAACTCTCGATTCAACTGGCTCAAGCAAAATCGCCTACAAAGATGACGAACTCAATATCTACTTTATAACCGGAGTTAACGGTGTCGGGAAAACAACTTTAATCGGAAAACTCGCATACCGTTTTAAACAGGAAGGCAAACGGGTTTTGATTGCAGCCGGCGATACTTTCCGCGCAGCGGCAGAAGAACAGGTCGATATCTGGTCAAAACGCTCAGGCGCTGATATTGTGAGACGCGATAAGGCTGACCCTGCGTCGGTTGTTTATGAGGCTATCCAAAAAGCGAGAAGCGAACACTACAATGTTGTGCTGATTGATACCGCGGGAAGACTCCAGAACAAGTTCAACCTTATGGAAGAGCTTTCCAAGATTAAAAATGTTATTGATAAAAATGCTCCGGATGAGCTTCGTGAAAGCTTTCTTGTGCTCGACGCGAACACCGGCCAGAACGGATTGCAGCAGGCAAAGGTTTTTAAAGAGTGCGTGAATCTGACTTCTGTTGCTCTTACAAAGCTTGACGGCTCTGCAAAGGGCGCGATTGTGCTTGCAATCGCAAAAGAACTCAACCTTCCGGTAAAACTCGTTGGTGTGGGCGAGAAAATGGAAGACTTGAAGGACTTTGACTCAAAAGAATTTATTCAGGCATTGTTTGCCTAATGTTAAGGATGACCCCTCACCCTAGCCCTCTCCCTAAGGAGAGGGAATGTGATTCTAGTATTCCTTTTTCTCAGTTAAGTAAATCGCGCTGAACTTGTAAGCCTCAAGCGTCCTTGAAAAATAATTCGGCGGAAGCCCTGCTTTTTCTTTTAGCGAGTTCAGAAATATTTCCCTGTCCGGCAACTGCTCCCAGACAACAGGCAGGTAAACCGCGCGTTTGTCACGCTCAACAAGAATGATTCCGTGCGGGTAAATCTTGTTCAGCAAATCCTTCTCGTCCTTGAACTCAATCCGCTCAATTGATGAAAGTATGGAAACAGAGACCTCAAGTCTTTCAAGCTCCTCAATTGTTAAAGGCTTGAACCGCGGGTCCTGGAATCCGGCGTTCTTTGCGTTGTCAATAATATCAAGTATGAGCGGCTTTGTCGGATAAACCGAGCCAATGCAACCTCTTAGCTCCCCGTCAAGCTTGAGCGTTACAAATGATGCGCCAAACTGGGTGAGAACAGTGGGAATCCCTGTTGGAATGAACTCTTCCTCGTTTATTGAGGCAACAATGCTCTGCTGCGCAATTTCAATTATGTAGTCAGAATGGTAGCGCTCAATAAACTCGTTTTTTGAATCAGTGTAAAAAAACCACGAGCCGTAGCCCACAACCCTGTCCTTGTCGTTACTAATGTCTCCGGAGTTGTACATCTCTGCACGAATCATTGAACACTCGTTGTTGTTAGCAAAATCCACAAGCCCCTTTATCCCGACCATGCCGCAAGCCTGCGCAGGCTCAAGAAAT
>CANAXK010000169.1 GCA_947365485.1 uncultured bacterium | reverse complement strand
CATATCAAGCCCCATCATTGCGTTATCTTCTGCTACCTGATAGGCACCTATTTTCGTTGAAAGATTTGTTGATATAGAGTAGTTTGCTGCATTGTCTTTGGCGTGGTTAATTTTGCAGCCAGTTGTCATACGCTCAATAGCTTGATTGAGTTTTAGAGTTGAGGTTTTGAGCGAGGATTGAGTGATTAGTGAGGAGAGGTTGGTATTAATATTCATACAACCTCCTCAAAGCATGATGAATAGCTCCTAGAACGCCTCCAAAAAACATGAATATGAGCGGTTTTGAGGCAACATTAAAATTTTGTAAAGATTTTGAGCGTCCGTATCTCATAGTTATATAATTCCACATTTTGGGAATTAATAACGGTTTTTTACAAAATCGTTACAAATTTTTACAACGAGCATTTTTGCAAATACAGCTTCAAATCAGCCACCCTTGAATCAACGCAGTTAATCACTTCGCGCATTTGAGACTCAAGACGTTTCGGGCCTTTAAAGCAGGTATGGAAAAATAGAATAGTGGAAGTACAAGCCACAAGCTCGTTTTTCAGCTCCAGAATCTTGTTATAAATCAGAGGATCAACAATTTCCTTGTTTTCACAAATCACTGTAAAAATATCACCGAACCACCATTGAACTTCCTCAACGTTATTAGATTTTAGCCCCTTAAGTGCGCTTTTTAGGTAAGATAGAATCTTGGAATAAACTTCAACCAGCTTTTCTTTCTTTTTAGGGAGCACTTTTTTGAAGTAGTCCATTGTCTGGTTATAGCCGATGTTGATAAGATTTCGGCGCGCGTCTTTATTCAAGTTAAAATCAGCAAAAAAGATATCGCCCGTATTTATTCTAATGCAGTCATACCGGTCATTCTGCCCGTAGAGTTCTGTCACAAAACCGGTCGCGACATCCGTCACACAGCTGTAAATTGTGTTTATGAAAGAAATCGGATTCTTTTCATCCTTGCTGTAATCCCCTTCAAGCCGAAATTCCAGAATCCGACTTTCTGACTTGTCCAGCGTCTCTGAAAGCCGCCACATTGGAGAAGCTTTCTGCAAGTCACCGTCTACAAGGTAGGATTCATTATACTTGTAAGGAGCCATGAGTCCAGGCATGCTTGATGAGATCTTAATTGCCTGCGCGATTTCGAAATCAGGGGTTTCTGAATCCGAAAATTCCTGAGGTTCAAATTTTGTAAGGTCGGTCGTAATTATTACAAGCTTTTTTTCAATATCCTTGAACGAAACATTTTTCCTGCCCACATTTACAACCTTGTTTGATAGCAATTCATTAAGCCAATCCTGAAAAATTTCGCCCTTACTAATTGCAAATGCTTTTCCAAGCCCGAGGTGGATGTCTTTAAAAAGGTCAAAATTAACCTTCATAAACAGGTTTTCCAGCTCATAAGACTTGTAACCGCATGCTATAAGAGCTGCAATTATCGCCCCGACTGAAGAGCCGGCAATAATATCGTATTCAACTCCGAGTTCTTCCAGCGCTCTTATTGTACCTATATAAGCCATACCTCTTATTGCTCCGCCGCCAAACAGGCAGGTGTATTTCAAAGGATTAGTCATTTTTTATAAAACTCCCCGTATGTTTAAACATGTTTTCTCTATAATAATCAATATCCTCTACAGGTGCAAGGTCATGGTAAAAAATATTTGCATTTTTCTTAACAAAAACTCCGCACAAACTCCCAGTATAAAGATGCTCCCAGTCTTTCTCCTCATTAAGCGCCGCGTATGCAGGATCGTACTTTTCCACCATCACGATTTCAGTCGGATAATCGTCAAGAGCCTTGCGCCATCCGTCTCTTTTGTTACAGAAGTCAAGCAAATCCTCAAGAGTCTTCTGGTAATAAACCTCCTCATATCTTCCGTCCATGTAGATTAAGTTATCCGGATAAAGCTTATAGGAAACATAGCTCCCCATCTCGAACGGCACAAGAATGTTGCCTTTAATCTTGTTTATTTTCAAGTATTCCACCTCTTTTAAAGGAAAGGTCGAAAAAGTTGCACGTGGGACATTTATTGAATAAAGCGGAATCGAGCATGCCAGCACAATTATAACTACAGCAAGAATCCTTTCAATTTTTTCTGAAATAATGGGAAGCGCACAATACATGAATAGCACGACAAGTGAGATTCCAAGCATTTTGATATGCGCAAGTCCCATGTAGAGCGCAAGAGCAAGAACTGTATACTGTATTAAATCAAAACTCTTGTTTTTTATATCCGAATAGATTTTATATCCGAGAATCAAAGCCATAACAACAAGCACAGGCAAGAAGTATGCAAAATGGTACGCCTGAAACACGTCATACCACTCGAAGATAAAATCCCGCCTCATTGTGGCAGCAAAGAACAGAAATGCTATGTATTTTATTCCGTAAGGATTTATAACAAGCGCAGCTATTGATGTTAAAAGCGAGCCCCAGAGTTCTTTGACAGGTTTTCGTTCAAAAGTCAGTCCGAAAGCATAGATAAATGCGATTCCCAGCCCTGAAACAACGCCGCCATGCAGATTATTCCAGATTACAGTAAGAGCCGGAAGAATCCATATCCATTTTGTTTTATCCTCGCGATATTTTTCAAGAAGAAAGATAAATACAGTAAGAAAAAAGAAGCTGAAAGCCTGACACCTTATTAGCGCACCGTTTGTGTGGTGAATCATTACAAGAAAAAGCGCAGCAGGAATAAGCGAGACAATTTTTCTTGTTTTCAGAATAAAGTAGGTAGTTCCAAAGAAGAGCAGGGCGTTCAAAAGAATCAGCCCGCCTGAGCCCAGAGTTTTCAAAAAGCCGTAGAACACAACACCGGAGCCCCATTCATGGTCGAACCATTTGTGGGTTTCTGTAAAAGAAAACGGACAATGGGTTAGAATCTTGCCGGTTTTGAAGAAAATCTCTCCGACTTCAAGCCTTGCAAACAAATCGTAGTCATAGTCTGTAATCAAACAGGTGAGAAACAATGAGAGCAAAAATATTAAGAACAGCAGGAGTCTGTTTCGTGTCATTTTCCCCATTATTTACCCCTCTCCCCAGTTTTTGTGCTTAAAGATATTTTTTCTGTAGTACATGATGTCTTTATCAGGTTCTTTGTATGATTCTTTAAGAGCTTCTTTTTTTACGAAAATACCACAAAGATTGCCCTCATAAATCAGCCTCCAATTCGAATCAGCCTTCAAAATCGGGTAGATTTCAAGATGCTTGTAAGGCATTAAAATCTCTGTCGGGTAATCCTTTACAATCCCATCCCAATTAGGTTCTCCGAGTTCGTAATCCCGAAGCTGCAAAAATTCTTTATCGTTGTAGACTTCTTCGTACCTTCCGTCCATGTAGATTAAATTGTCGGGATACCGCTTATAAGAAACATAACTTCCCAGCCCGAACGGCACTAGAAGATTGCCTTTGATGTTATTGATTTCCAGAAATTCGACTTCCTTGAGCGGGTACTTGCTGAAATCTGCGCGCGGAACAAGCGGTGAGAAAAGCGGGATTGAGAACGCTGTTATAATAACCACCGGATAGACATATTTTTTAAAGCGCTTGAAATACCTAAAAAGCCTTACAAACTCGTTGTAGCATAATGCAGTCACAGCAATCAGGGTGAGTGAAAGGAGTTTTACATGCGCAAGCCCCATATACAGAGTCACAAGAAGCACGATTGTTTTTGTAATATCAATCTTTTTTGTTTTAAAGCTCAAACCTGTGCCAAGAATCCCGTAGATTGAAGGCAGGATGTAGTAAGAAATGTGCCTTTTTGCATAAAACGGCCACCATTCAGGGATGTACTTTCTGTGCATGGTTGCAGCAGAG
>CANAXK010000168.1 GCA_947365485.1 uncultured bacterium | reverse complement strand
CATACCCTTTTTTGTAACATCAAGAAGCCCCTGGAGCTGATAGGTTTTAAACCTTGCATTGTTTGATGTAAATGAGTAGTGATAAAAGTTTCTGTCAGTGTCATTCAAGAGAATCAGTTTAAAATTCTTGCCTTTTTTCTTGACCTTCAAGGAGTTTGTATTCGGGCTAAATTCTGATATCTTGACAATTTTGTAGTCCGGAAACAAGTCCTGAACCTCTTCCTGCGGGAGTTCTCTGCGTGTGAGTTCACCGTCTGTCAGGGCAAAGTCATAGAATTTCAAATCCTGATTAGAATACCCGATAAGATTGCCTTTATAAATAAATTCGTACTGGCATCCGGTTGAAAAAGCGAAGCTCTCATCAGGATTCAAGAACTCCGAATAATTCCCTGTTCCGACGGAGACAGTTTTAACATAATAGTTTTCAGCTTTTCTATCCACCTTATCTGACCAAATGTCGTTTTCAGCATTATAAGTAATTTTTGATTTTTCCTTTATGTTTTTATAAGGAATCGGGAGCTGCTCATCCGCATTTACGGTCAAAGCAAGTCCTACAAACAAAATTACACCCAGCAATATTTTCTTAAGATTCATAAGTTCCTCCAGATATTTTTCAATTATACAGGATTTTTAACGATAGTTCAACTTTATGAATGAGGCAGTGCGATACAATATAGGCTAAAATATAGTTATGAGTTTAGTATCAAATTTTGTAGGCGGAATATCAGCATCACAGTTTGGCGGAAGCGGCAAAGTCTCTCCGGATTTTGACCTGAACGACACCACATTTTCTGACCTTTTAGAAAAACAGCTTAACACTAAACCAGAATCCGAATCTTCAGGAATTGCCGGCATGCTTGGAATGCCATCAGGTTTTCCAATAGAGAACGCTGATTTTGCGGAGCCAGTAGAGTCTATCAAGCCTGCCACTCAGGTGGACAATCAAGGGATTGAACAGGAAGCCGGAACCACAACATCAGAAATGCTCACCTTCTATTCTTCCATGCTTGACAACAACCTTGAGAACCAGAACTCACATACCCAGATTTTTGATTTTGCAAGAAAACAGGCTGCAAATTTTTATCAAAAGTATTCCGGAAACATTGTTACTGACCTGCAAGAATTTGTCAGTGACGCGCTTCACAAATAATCATCAATAAGAGCAAGCACCAATATTAGCTTTTAATTTTTCGAGGGTTTCATGCGCGATTCTTAGCGTCTCTTTGGAATCCCATGGATTTACCAGATAAACATATTTGTCATCTGCTTTGACCACTGCATAAGCATGCCCAAGCACAAAATCAACTTCCTCGCCTTTAGAATTGAGCACTGCGCCCACCGTATCTGAATACTTTGTCTCAAACTGGTTAGCGCCGAGGCAGAAAGCTTTGTTAGGATTATTCAAATCATCATTCATGCCTCTGTTGTACTTGCCCATATCATGCCCGTTTCCAAACAGGATTTCGTACAAGTAATGAGTGGTGTTTCCGTTGGTATCAAAGCTTTGAAACATATTTTGCTTCTCATAAGCCAGCTCCCTTATAAATTTATCAAACGCAAGCTCCAGAGCCCTCATATCACCATCACCGCCAGAAAGATGGTTGGCGTTTTTTATTTCTTCCGCCGTTATTTTGTACGTTTTCTTTGGCCCTTTTAATGTAACCATCACATCACCGGTTTTCGAGTCAACTTTTAAGAGGCTTTCGAGTCTCTCTTTACCAGCCTCTTTTGATACCAGAGATATTACACCAGCAAGAAGCCAGCAATCTCCCGTGTTACCCTGTTTAAAATCTATATCAATTTTGCCGTTAGGTGATGACACAAAAGAGCGCTCTTGTCGTACTTCGTTTCTTGCCTCTAGGCGTTTGAAATCAATCAGAAGTTTTTCGGGGTTATTCTTATTTAGAACCATATCAGCCTTGATATCTTCACAGTATTTTCCAGCCGTACAGTTATTGATTATAAGGTCAATAAATTGCTCGTTTTGAGTGAAATCATATACTTCTTTTGTGAGCTCGGGTTCGTATGCCAGAGTCCTGATTTGAGAAATAATATCCAGCAGGATATTTGCCCGCTCTTTTTCCGGAATCTTGTCGCACTTAGCAAGTGTATACAAAATCCCTTTTGTTGTGTTTGAGGTGTCATCTTTGTGCAAAGCACCGGCTTTCTTTTGAAAATTCATAAGAACTTTTTTAATCATAGTGTTTCCAAAGAGTTCAAATGCGTCTTCTTTTTCATCCTGATTCAGGTTTATACCTGCGAATTTGAGGTGTTCTTTAAATTTATCAAGTTTCCCCTCTAACAGGTCTCTTACAAGTTTGTCTGTAATATAACTTTCTGCATGGTCATTAAGCCAGTTGTCATTAACAGCAGAGCCCTTATACTGTGTAGCATCTTCTATATGTTTGAGCATTTTAAACACAGGCTTTTGTTTATAAAACACGTTTTCTGAGGCACCAACAGTCTCAATATCGTCCATCAGGTCACGTCCGGTTTGATTCTGGTAGTCATACAAAACCTCCCATACATTTCTAGGTGTGATTCCATCAACCAGATTCTGCAAATTCATTAAATCTACAATGCCCAAACCGTCTTTACCGTCAAAATATTTTGCAAGCTCGTCTACCATATAATTTGCAATGGTTTTATCACCCTCGATAACTTTATACGGTTTGTTGTCTGAATAAAATGTTTCCTGAGTTATATCCCAGGTATCTTTTTTTATTTCTTCCCATTTTCTGGTCTTTTTTATATTATCGCCGTCATAAAAAGTCGAAAGTCTTGTTTTTCCTTCATATTTATCAACTCTGATAACCGAGCAGTCATTTTCTATTCCATGCTTTACCATTGCATACTCTTTTAAATTTCCGTCAGAATCAAAAGTGCTTATGCTGACATAACCGCTAAGTCTCGCAGGAGGCTCTATATCATAAGTTACAGCTTTTTTGCCTGTTTTCTTATCATAAATTGTTACATAGGTAACATTATGATTATCTTTTTCTGCTTTTATTTCATAATCTTTTTCACTGTATTTTTTTCTAATACCTTCTACTGTAAACTGGGAATTAAAAATCTTCCCGTCACCTCCGACTTCCACAAGAGTTGTAAAATCATGTTGTTTTACAGCCGGCTTGCGTGAAAACTCTCCGCCAAAAACTTCGGTTGAGTCAAAATCGCTCCACTCTGTTTTAGCCGGCTCAAAATTGTTATCAATCATAAAAAGACTTGTGCCTGATTTAATTTTTTTGGCAGTATCAGGAGTTATAGCACCGTCTTTCAGCATCATATCAACTATCGCATTGCGGGAATACAGCGGGAATTTCTTCTGATAGCTTTCAAATTTAGCCTGTATTGGAGACGGCATAATGAACACTCCTTATCTTTGCATCTTATATTTATATAACGGCACAAATTTATTAAACTTTAACTAATTTTACAAAAGTTTACACTTGGTATTAACTTAAACTTTTGGAAGAATTTTGTTTGTTATATAATAAAGCTATTGGAATAAATAGCTTTATTTTTTGATTTATAAGGAGGTCAAATGGGCAAAATAGAAATTACAAAAGAAATCGAAGAAAAATGCTGCGTACACCGCGGTGTAAAAGGTTCTCCTGCGCCGATTCCACAAGAAGGCGAATGGACAAAGTGTAAAGAAATTAAAGATATTTCAGGTCTAACTCACGGCTGCGGCTGCTGCGCACCTCAACAAGGTACCTGCAAGCTTACTCTTAACGTAAAAGAAGGCGTTATTCAGGAGGCTCTTGTTGAAACTATCGGATGTTCAGGTATGACTCACTCTGCTGCTATGGCTGGTGAAATCC
>CANAXK010000167.1 GCA_947365485.1 uncultured bacterium | reverse complement strand
CCAGCCCTGGTTCTGCGTCAGAGCCTGTAACCTTTTTCCGTAGCATAAATGTTATCTTTGGAAGCGCTGCTGCAAGCAAGAAGCTACTTATGCCAACGTTTGCAAGAATATTTGCGGATTTTACCTTCAAAGCTTTCTTTGCAAACTTATCAATATTGCCGCTTTCTTTAGCCTGTTTAGCAAACTTCTCGATTTCCTGCTGGAATTTGGAGATTTTAGACTCGTCCACGAACTCTCTCGGGTCGCGAACTCCGTTTTTAAGGTATTTTACCCCGCAGTATTTCTGCGTAAGTTTTGCAAACTGTGAATCCGGCTTCTTATCCAAAAACTCGATAATGTTTTCTTTTGGAAGTTCAAGTGTGTCTTCTTTCACGGCTTTTAGAAAGTCCTTGTTGTTAAAAAGATTCGGGTCAAGGTTAACATTTGTGTTAAACAGTTTTCCTGAAAGCGAATCCAGCCCCTTTGCGAGCCAAATCGGTGCAACAAAGTTCAAAAACATCATCATGGACATCTTGAATCCCATTTCCATTTTTTCGTACTTGTTGCGCGCAGTGCCGACTCTGCCCATGGTCAAGCCTCCGTCTGTAAGAGCCATCTTGTGTACGGTTGACATGTTAGCAAGAGCTGCTGAAATACCTTTGAAGGATATGTTTTCTGCTTGTGTCGGTTGAAAACCCCTCACCCCAGCCCTCTCCCCCGGAGTGGGAGCAAGCGCATTATCCAGAACAGGCTTCATTGTATCCTGTTTTTTCCTTATCTTGTCAGTGAGGGCAAAATTAAACTTCGGCAGAAAATACCCCATAATCGCGACCGGTATAGCTGTTGAGAGCACAAACTTTGTCGCGAGCAAATTTTGGTAGGTTGATTTGTTTTTAAGCACCTTTTCCATCTGTTTAACTTCATCAGGCGCAAGGTTTTTAAACTTTTCTATATTAAGGTTAAGCCCTTGTTTAGAGTTTTCTTTAAACAGATTCGGGTTAATCTTAGGGCTGTAGCCCATTTTCTTAATCCCCCAATCTCCGATTTTATCCATAAACGGAATCCCGCCCAACCAGACAATTGAAGTGCCGTATTCGTCAATAAGGCGTTCGCGGGTTGCGTTATAAGCCATTTGTTTTGAATCTTTGAGGTTCTGGTTATAGGTCATAACCACTTTTGAAGGAACTTCAATCCCGCAATCACGAACAATTAACGGGTATATGCTGCTATTGTTTCCTATTGCTGAAATTATATTTACCAGTGACATTTTAAAATTTTCTCCTTTTTTTCGTACTCTTTACATTCTCTCTTGAATATCCCGAAAGAGCCGAACATTAAAGGAGTCTAAGCAAGAGAATACAAAACTCCAAGCCCTTTCGGGTTTGTATGAGTATGATGATGTCTTGCTACGATGTATGTCATAATTGTTCCTTTTTACTAATCGTAACATGAAGGCAGCATAAGTAAAGTGGTAAGCATTATATAAGCTTTATCTAACAAAAAAGGAGGGATAACCCTCCTTTTTAGCTTATACTTTTTTCAATATAATAATACTATTGGCTGCGAAGTTCATGTTCTGATTCATATCATAGATCTTTCTGTCTTCGTTGGTTTTCCCGCCGCCACCGTATTCTTCTTTGTCACTGTTAAAAATTTCCACCCACTGGCCGTCTTTCGGGAAGCCGAGTGATGAATAGTCTGAATTATAGAATCTGTCAGCGTAGTTTTTGAATACCACAATATCGTTATTATCTTTTGTGAGCCTGTGTATGTGGATTAAATTATTGTGATCCTTATAGCGGTAAGTGATGTCACCTTCAAGCAGCGCAGGGTTTTCCATAACAATTTTTTTCAAATCCTGATTGAATTTAATCATCTGGTTCTGAACATCCTTAAACTCGCCTACCGGTTGTTTCTTATCAATAATTGAATCAGGTAAAGCCTCATCAATAAATGTGTCATACCCTTTTTCTCTTATAATGTTATCTTTGATGCAAGGCTTGAGTTCTCTATCAGCTCTTTCGCCGGAAAATTCTCTGAAGAACTTGAAGTGCGCAAGCTCGGCATTGTCATCACCCTGAAAATACATTTTTGGCCCCGGAATAGTCATCACTGTGCCATGAGCAAGTCTCTGTTTTGCAAGAGCTGTCTTGAGCGCTGTTTTGATTGTCTTCTTGTCATAGAATACTGATGAGCCAAAATCACTTTGAAGCTTAGCAAGGTCAGTGCTTGAGATTTCGTCGTTTGTTACAATAATCTCAGCCAATTTCTGGGAAAGCTGTGCAGCTTTCTGGCCTTTTTCAGCATCATCTCTGCCGTCGATATTTGCATATAAATTCAGGTACTGTGCAATAACCTTAGGAATCAATCTTGTGCCATCAACGTTTCCGATTTCGTCGTGGCTCATAGCGTATTTTACACGCGGACCTGATTCAACAATAAGCTTGTCTATATCATTTATTGAAGTCTGATTATTATGCGTCACTGCTGATTTTATTGAATGCATGAGAGGGAAGTCCCACTCACTGTCAAACCCGATGTCCTGCGGAGTTGATTTCCAGTTTCTGGAGTGGATATACTCAATATTCATATCAATAAAATCAAGTTTGTCTTCATGGCTGTTTCCGGAAGTATCATATCTTGTCACAGATGGTTTGTTGTTTCTTCCGTCTTCTGCAATCGTAAACACCTGCGGATTGTGCTCGTTGAGCTCTTCCACAATTTGTTTGAGCAAATAATCAGAAGCTGTTGCCTTGGTCATATCAAATCTAATCCCGTCAACTTTGAACTCGTTTGCCCACCAGAGAGCTGCGTTAGCCATCCAGTCTCGAACATAGCGGTTATCTTTACCTTCATAGTTAAGTTTTGAACCAAACTCCCCGGCTCCTGATTCATAAGGTCCAGTTTGTGCAAGATAATCTCCGTCAGGCCCCATGTGGTTTGGAACCATGTCCATAATAACGTTCAGGCCTCTTCCATGAGCGTGGTCAACAAGTTCTTTCAATTGTGCAGCACCACCTAATTTTTCGTTGACTGCAAATTTATCAACACCGTCATAGCCCCATTGTTTAGAAAAAGTGTTCTCCACAGGCAAGATTTCTATTGCTGTTGCTATCCCGCGGTCTGCAATCACGTCAATGCGCTTTTTAGCGCTCTCAAAAGTACCTTCTTCTGTTAGAGTCGGGATATTAACTTCATCAATAATGAGTTTCTCCAGACCTCTCATAGGCTCTTCTGGTTTTCTAATAATTCTGCGCGGATCTTTGCCTTCAAGCCAGTCTGTGTTTTTCCACTCGTAGTTATCAGGGTTATAAACTGTGCTCCAGCCGTTTACATTTTCCTGTTTTTTAGCATAAGGGTCTTTTACAAGGTTTACGTTGTTATTTTTGTCTACAATAATGTATCTGTAATTATCATCTGGTTTTGCATCAACGTCTTTTGCTTCATAGATACCGTTTTCTTTTTTATCCATTGGATAAACTTTTGACTCGCCGTCTTTTGATTCAACTTTCTGGATAGTAAGTGCAGCACCTGCTGTTGCAAGAATCTGAACAATGCGTTCTTTGATGTTTCCAAAGCCTTCACCGACCTTGTGTCCGACTTCTACAAAAACAGCCTTAGCGTCAGGGAAAGAAAATAGTTTAAAATCGGTCTTTCCTTTTTCTTTCACATAATTTGCTCCCCAGCTGACATGTTCTTTCCATGCTCTTCTAAATGCGGGGTTAGATTGTCTTGTTTGTATTGTTCTCTCAAAACCAGGGTTAATTTTTTCAATTTTCATTACACACACCTCTGCTATTATAAAAACCTGTAAAAAATATTTTTGCTATTGCTCATTTGTGTCATA
>CANAXK010000166.1 GCA_947365485.1 uncultured bacterium | reverse complement strand
CACAAGAGCGATAGCGAAGCAATGTATCTTCTCCGCCACGCACACTCAGTCGGACTTAAGACAGTTCTGACCGGCTGCATCGCGCAGATTGAGAAAGAAAAGCTTCTCAACGAACCGCATATCGACTATGTTTACGGAAACGAAGACAAGTTTGAGATAGCAAAACACCTCAAAAATCAAGAGGATTTTGTAGTGCGCGACCTTATGGTAGCAAATGAGTTCTACAAAGTAACCCTAAACGACACCACCAAAACCCGAATAAGTCTTAAGATTCAGGACGGGTGCGATAACAGATGTTCTTACTGTATTATTCCATACGGGCGCGGAAAATCAAGAAGCGCGGATTCAGGGTTTATCATAAACGAGATTAACAGGTACGTGAGTCTCGGCTACAAAGAGGTTGTATTAACAGGAATCCACATCGGGCTCTGGGGAAAAGAGTTTGACAGAGAAATGCTTGATTTGCTCAAAGATATCGAGAGTAAAACAGAGATTCCAAGGTACAGATTAGGTTCTCTAAACCCGCATGAAATCACCCCTCAGCTGCTTGATTTTTTACAGGCTAGTGAAAAATTCTGTCCGCATTTTCATCTTTCTTTGCAGTCAGCCTGCAACCGGACTCTAAAGCGGATGAACAGACACTACAGTGTAGAATATTATCTTGACCAGATAGAAGACATTGTTTCCAGATTTGACAAGCCTTTTCTTGGAAGTGACATCATTGCAGGTTTTGCAGGTGAGAGTGAAGAGGATTTTCATACAACGGTTGAGAATTTGAAGAAATCAAAGCTTTCTCAAATCCACACTTTCCCGTATTCAATACGAAAGGGCACAATTGCAGAGAAGCTTGACGGGCATTTGCCGGATAAGATCAAAGAAGAGCGCGCCGGTATCATCAAAAAGATTTCTTCTGAAAAGTTTAGCGCTTTTTTAGACTCAAACATCGGACGCGAAGAAGAGGTGTTAATCGAAAAACGTCTGTCTAAAAGAGGTAAGTATAAGGGTGTAACACGGAATTACATCAACGTGGAGCTTAATGAAGGCGAATTTAACACGCTCAAAAAAATTAAGCTTACGAAAGATTGTTTACTGGAAAAATAGTTTGTGTTACGATTGGATATTATTGGAGTACGAAAACTATGATTACAATAAAAGACGTAGAACACGTAGCGAAATTGGCTCGCTTGGAATTAACGGAAGAAGAAAAAGAAAAGTTTACAAAGCAGTTGGGTGATGTTCTCAAGCATGTTGATGCGATGAACGAAGTTGACACATCGAATGTTGAACCAATGGCTCACGCTGTTGATTTTGTAAACGTTATGAGAGAGGACAAAGTCTTCTACGAACAAACAAAAGAAGAACTTATGAAGAACGCTCCAGATGAGGAAAACGGATTTTTCAGAGTTCCAAAAATCAATTAAAACTAAAGAGGGCTTCTTGCCCTCTTTTTTTGCAAGTTTAAAGGAGTTCCAACTATGACAAAATACATTTTCATAACAGGCGGTGTTGTTAGTTCTCTAGGAAAAGGCATCATCGGAGCCTCTCTAGGAAAACTATTGAGAGCAAGAGGTTTCTCTGTTGCCATCCAGAAATTTGACCCGTACATAAACGTTGACCCGGGCACAATGAGCCCGTTCCAGCACGGCGAAGTATTTGTAACAGACGACGGCGCTGAAACAGACTTAGACCTTGGTCACTACGAAAGATTTATTGATACAAATTTCTCGCAGCTTAGTAACGTAACATCCGGAAGCGTTTACCAGACTGTTATCAACAAAGAGCGCCGCGGTGACTATCTTGGCGGTACAGTGCAGGTGATTCCGCATATCACAAACGAAATCAAATCACGACTTGTAAAGGCCCAGAAATCATTCAAACCCGATTTTCAGATTATTGAAATCGGCGGAACAATCGGTGACATCGAAGGCCTGCCGTTTATTGAATCAATAAGACAATTCAAAGCTGAAGCCGGAATCGGAAACGCGATAAACATCCACTGTACGCTGCTTCCTTACCTTCCAACCTCCGGAGAGTTGAAAACAAAACCTTCGCAGCACAGTGTTCAGGTATTGAGAAGTTACGGTTTGCAGCCGGAAATCCTTGTTTGCCGTACTTCAAAGGCCATTCCAAAAACAGAAAAAGACAAGCTTGCGCTTTTCTGCTCTGTTTCAAAAGAAGCGGTTATTGAATGCCGTGATATGAAAAGCATTTACGAAGTTCCGCTCGCGCTCGAAGAACAAAAGTTTGCAGATGTTGTATTAAAACTTCTTCAGGTTCCTGAACGCAAGGCTGATTTAACAAGCTGGAGAGAGCTCGTTGATAGAATTAACCATCCGGAAAGAACAATCAAAATCGCAATCGCAGGAAAGTACACCAAGCTTTCTGACGCGTACATTTCAGTTGTTGAATCAATCAAGCATGCCGGATACGCTAACAACACCAAGACCGAAATAAAATGGATTAACTCCGAAGACTGCGTGGATTTGAAACAATGCAAAGAGCTTATGAAAGACGTTGACGGCGTTATTGTTCCAGGCGGATTTGGAATAAGAGGTATCGAAGGCAAACTTAACGTAATCAGATACGCACGTGAAAACAATGTTCCGTTCCTTGGTATCTGCCTTGGCATGCAATGCGCAGTTATTGAATACGCAAGAAACGTTGCTGGACTAAAAGGCGCAAACTCAATGGAGTTTGATGAAAACGCTGCCCATCCTGTAATCGATTTAATGCTCGAGCAGAAAAACGTGAAAGGATACGGTGGCACAATGAGGCTCGGAGCGTATGATTGCCACCTCAAGAAAGGAACAAAAGCTAATGAGGCTTACGGCGCGAACAAGATTTCCGAGCGCCACAGGCACCGTTATGAGGTAAACACAGACTACATTGAGCAAATCAAAAAGGCAGGGCTTGTATTCTCCGGCATGTCTCCTGACGGGATGTTATCCGAAATCGTAGAACTTCCGGAGCTTGATTGGTTTGTTGCATGCCAGTTCCATCCGGAATTTAAGTCACGTCCAGAAAGACCGCACCCGCTCTTCTTAGGGTTAATCAAAGCCGCTTTAAAATAAGGCTTTAACCCCGAGAGCAATAAGTATTAAACCTGCAAACACCTCAAGGCTTCGTGTCGGGAGGTGTTTCAGTTTTCCACCGACAAAGAATCCGAAAGCTGCGTTAATAAAGGTTATGACACCAATAAGAAGCATCGGCTTCAAAATATGGTTGCCTGAAAGCGAAAGTGTGATTCCGGCAGAGAACGCGTCAATACTTGTTGCAATACCAAGTAGTAAAAGACATTTCAAATCAAGGCAAAGATTCTTTTCTTTTTCCTTATCAAAAGCTTCCTTGATGAATTTCAAGCCGAGATAAGTAAAGATTGCAAACACAATAAATCCGGCGTAGGGTTCGATAAAGGATTTAACAAATCCAGTTAGAAAATACCCGATAACCGGCATGAACGCCTGAAAGAATCCGGTAAAGGAGGCGAGCATAAGTGCATTTTTAAGCCGTTCGTGTATAAATGTAAGCCCATAGGAAAACGAAACAACACACGCATCGATGGATAAAGCAACTGCAAGAAGAAATATTGCAAAGTAAGACATGTGTATTTCTCCTTAGAATACGTCCGTTTTGATAGGGTTTTTGAATTTTGTAATACTTCCCTGGAAGAGAAGTTTAACCGAACCGACAGCACCATTTCTGTGTTTTGCAATAATGATTTCAGCCTCACCCTTGTTAGCCGCTTTTTCAGCCTGTTCTTCATCATCGTTAGCATTTTTGTAATACTCGTCACGATAAATAAACATTACAATGTCCGCGTCTTGCTCGATAGAGCCTGATTCTCTTAAGTCTGACAACATTGGACGCTTGTCGGTTCTGCTTTCTACTG
>CANAXK010000165.1 GCA_947365485.1 uncultured bacterium | reverse complement strand
TAATCCGGATACCCGCCGCTCATAAAATCTACATACTTGAGGTGACCTAACGCGTCGTAGTAATAAGCCTTGGTGACATCCTTTTTATCCTGAAGCGCGTACATATATATGCTCTTCATTTTTTTGTAATAAAACGCTGCAATGTTGTATCCTTTGTATTCCTTGTAACCTGCTGATGCTGCAAAATATGTCTCAGGATAGTTCTTGTCTTTAAGCATGTCTTGGAACTGGGATTTAAAATCCTTCTGTTTTACCACATCGTTTTCAAACAGAATGTCATGCACTTCGTTTATTATATCCTCTTTTTCAAGTTCGGATTTGTTTATCCAGTCGTATTGAATATCAGCAACATAAATATCGTTAAAGTTCGCAAAAGCCGCAGTTTGTAATAGTAAAGCAAGTGCCAGTATGTATTTTTTCATAACCCCTCCGAATAAATTAAGTATACCATATTTTTTCGGTTTTATAGTATAATTATTGCATGGTTAGATTATTAAAAGGGAAGAGCATAAACAAGGTCTCACATCTTGTTTTCAGAGTTTTGAAGATTCAGGAGCTTTTTACAAGGATTATTGAAGTTAATAATCCTGATAAAATGCCCTGTATCTATGCAATGTGGCACGCACATCAGTTCTGTATCCACGGAATAAACAACAGGGAAAAACTGCATGTTCTTGTAAGCCGCTCCAGAGACGGAGAGATTATTGCAGATGTAGTCGAAAGATGGGGCTTTAAAACCGTGCGCGGCTCAAAAGGCAAAAAAGGCGCCGTGGAAGCAACTATGCAGATGATTTCTATTCTTAAATCAGGCGAAAATTGCGCCATGATGGTGGATGGCCCTAAAGGCCCTGCAAAGGTTGTAAAAGACGGGGTAATTAAGATTGCGAAAATGGCAGGAGTTCCGATTGTGCCTGTGTACTGGTACTCTAAGAACTTCACTTTTGCAAAATTTCCTTCCTGGGATGAAATGCGCTCTCCGATTTTTGCGACAAACCTGATTAACCTGTACGGAGAGCCTGTTTATGTTCCGCAAGACGGAGATGAAGAAGAAGCAAGGCTAAAGCTTCAACAGAGTTTGGAAGAGTTAGAGAAAAAAGCGCCGGAAGCGTTTGATGAGGTTTATAAATTCGGGGTATGGAAAAGACAAAAGTAAAACTCCTCGCAATCCAGATGGAGTCTGTAATCGGGGATGTTGGTTTAAATATTGAAACAGTAAAAAATCTGCTCACAGCTAATCTTGAAAAATACGGCGAGGTTGATTTTGTGTTCCTGCCGGAAGTCTGGACTGTGGGCTGGCATTGCCCTGATTTTGAAGGCAGCGCAGAGACTCTTGAAGAGTCAAAAGCAGTTGAAATGCTTAAAGAAATCGCCAAAAAACACAGTGTTAATGTTATTGGCGGAAGCTTTGTTGAATCAAAATCCGGAAAACTTCTTAACACCTGCCCTGTGATAAACAGAAAAGGCGAACTTGTATGTACTTACAACAAAAACCACCTGTTCTCATACTACGGAGATAATGAAGGGAATTATATTACAAAGGGTGAGAATCCTGTCATGGTTGAAATTGAAGGTGTTAAGCTCGGCTTAACAATCTGCTATGACATACGTTTTTCGGAGATTTACAGGGCGTATAGAAAAGCGGGGGCTGATATTCTTGTTAACATGGCAGCATGGCCAAAGGGCAGAAAAATCCACTGGGACAGCCTTACAACAGCAAGGGCGGTTGAGAATCAATCGTATTTTGTAGCGCTTACCCAGACCGGACTGCTTGCAAACGGTTCTGAGAATCTCGGGCACTCTATGATTATTGACTATGAGGGCAAGGTTATGGACGAGATTGAGGAGATTGAAGGCGGGATTTACGCAGAGGCAAATCTCGAAAAAATGTACGAATTTAGAGATAAGTGCACTGTTTTGAAAGATATTAAGGACTCTTACGAGGTAATAAAAAAATGAAAAAATTATTAGTTTTTATTCTTGCAATATTTATGATAGCTCCGGCATGCTGGGCAAAATCTGTTAAGCGCGATTTTTCAAGCGTAATAAATGAATCAGGGGTTGAGAAAAACTCCATCGCGATTTCAATCAAGGACTTGAACTCTGGTGAGGTTGTTTATTCACTGAACGACAAAATCCTTATGCATCCGGCTTCTGTGCAAAAAGTCTTGACTCTTGTTCCTGCAATGGAGGTTCTTGGCGAGGATTATGAATTTTCTACAGAGATTTATTCAAGAGGCGAGGACGGTTTCTTGATAAAACTTGGCGCTGACCCGTATTTGAAGAGCTCTGATTTAAGAAAACTTGTTGGCAATGTTAATCTTGAGACAAAAAAGATTTATATTGACGACAGCATCCTTGAGAAAAAAGACTGGGGCGAAGGCTGGCAGTGGGATGACGATATGAATGTGCTTATGCCGAGATTCAATTCTTACAACCTTGACGGAAATCTTTTGAGGATTACTGTTATGCCGACAGAAAAAGGTCAGTTTGCAACTATAATAAACCCGAGCAAGTACCCGCTTGTGTTTTTTAATAACGTTGTAACAGGAGATAAGAACGATGTTAATGTGACACGCGACAATTCTGTTTCTGCAAACACCCTGATGCTGACAGGCAAAGTGAATAAGCCTGTTGTGATTTCAATTCCGACAAATAACCTGAAAAGATATTTTAATATCAAACTTACGCACCTGCTTGCAGACAAAAAGGTCTACCTCAAACAGGCGTTTATTGTTGATAAAAAATCTGATACCGACAAACAACTGGATAAGGTTACCCACCCTGTTTCACAGGCGGTTGATGATATTTTGAAAAACAGCAACAACATGGTGTCAGAGACTGTGGCAAAACTTGCGGGAGCAAAGGCTTATGGCGATAAGGGGACTGATATTACGGGGATAAAGGTTTTCAACTCTTATTGCGAAAAGAAAGGGCTTGATACTTCTAAAATAAGGATTACAGACGCAAGCGGAGTCTCAAAAAATAATTTAATAAGCGCTGATTTTATTTCAGAGTTTCTTGTGAAAAACAAGGACAACAAGGTTTTGCAGAGAATGCCAGCACCGGGCGAAGGCACGCTAACACACAGAATGCTTCCTATCAAGGACAATTTGAAGGCAAAAACCGGAACGCACGGTGATTCAAGCTCGATTGCTGGGTTTTTGACCACAAAAAGCGGGCATAAATACGCATTTTGCATAATCATTAATGACACGACTGCGACAGTGTCTGATATGAAGACTTTAGAGGATTATCTTGTAAGAGAAGCTTATTTGAGATTATAAAAATGATTCAAACCATCGGCGAATATCTGGAATACCTTGAACTGGAAAAAGGTCTCTCGCCTAATACAATAGAGGCGTACAAATGCGACCTTTCCCAATTCAGCAGCGGAATTGAGGATATTAATTCTGTTGACAGAATGACCGTTAATTCTTTTGTTAGAATGCTTAGAGAACGCCGACTCGCGCCAACAAGCGTCATGCGAAAAATTGCTTCGCTGCGCGGGTTTTTCAAATGGGCAGCCTCAACCGGCGTGATTGAAAAGAATCCGGCTTCTACCTTGGAACAGCCAAGAGTCCCGCAAAGACTTCCTAAGGTTGTTTCAGTAAAAGAGATTGAAGAGATGCTTAACTGCAACCTTTCCCCGCTTGAACACGTCATGATGGAGCTTCTGTACAGCTGCGGACTCCGGGTTTCAGAACTTGTTAACATCAAAATCAATGACATTGATTTGGCTTCAAAATACGTCCGCTGCTTTGGTAAGGGGTCGAAAGAGCGAATTATTCCAATCGGAGAGACAGCAAAAAACATTGTGAAAGAATACTTGCCGGAGCGTGAGTTGCTGATAAAAAAATACAACCTGACTACTAAAAAGCTTTTGATTCTTGA
>CANAXK010000164.1 GCA_947365485.1 uncultured bacterium | reverse complement strand
ATTTGAAAATCGCAGTTGAAGTTGGGTTAGTTGTAGGAACGATACCTGCAATAACACCAAGAGGTTCAGCAACGATTTTGATACCGTTAGCCTTGTCTTCTTTTATGATTCCGCAAGTTTTAGCGTTTTTGTGCTTGTTATAAATGTATTCAGAAGCGAAGTGGTTTTTGATAATCTTATCTTCCAAAACGCCCATGCCAGTTTCCTTAACAGCCATTCTAGCAAGAGGAATACGAGCTTTGTCAGCCGCAGCAGCTGCTGCTTTGAAGATAGCGTCTATTTGTTCCTGAGAATAAGTAGCAAAAATCTTTTGCGCTTTTTTCACTTTAGAAATCATCACTTCCAAATCATCAAGTGTTTCAACAACATTTGATGCATTGAGAGATTTTTCTAAAGATTCGACATTTTTCTTTGTCTTTGTTGTCATGTTAGAATCTCCTTTTTATAGTACGGCTATAACAACATGACAACACAAATCAAAAACATTGTCAATAAAAGGGTACAGGGTGTTTAGTATTCCAAATTTATATACAAAAACCGCAATTCAGTATCCCCAAAGCAATTTAGCGAGTGTAAACATTACACTCGCTGGAAAAGCTTAATAAAATCTTTATATTTATACCAACTACAAAGCTTTATCAGGTAACCATTGACTGCAATTGCTCATCTCCTAGCATCACCTATGACCACTGCATTTACAACGCCGAGATTTTTTATTATGACTCTGTTAGTTTCTCCAAACAAACCCTGGTGCCACAAGTCTGGTCTTTTGACATAAAGATTTGATACAATATGACCGTTGTCTTCAAAGGTGGGTTTAACTTGACAAACCAGCTGCTACCAATTGGTGTACACCCTTCGACTTCTGAATAAGCGCTTGGATCGATATCAGCTACCAACACAAACTTGGTGTTCGCTTCTATTTTATGATTATTTGTCATACTTGCCAGCTTCGCAAACCCCTCTGCAGTTGAAATTGAATACACACCCACTTGTAAGAGCCGTGTTCTCATACACACTTGCAAACGTTGTCATCTTGCTTGTGTCATGCTCTACTAGATTCTTTTTAAAACTTGGAATTAGACTTTAGAACTGCCTTGCCAGGAAGAGTGACGCCATTGGATGGGACTGTTTGAGAATCAAACAGTTTTATGCCGTTGTACTCTGTAATGGATTTGATTCGGTAGAGTTCGTTAATGATTGATGCTGCTTCCTGATTGATTGCAGAAATAGATTTGTCTCTGGACGTACCGTTTTGGGTCTGCATGGCAAGAGAACGGAAATACGAGGTTAAATCAGACATGATGATGAAGTGCTTGATGCGTTTTGAACCATGTCGAGACCCATCAGGGAGTTGTCTTCTGCTCCTGATGGGCACCTATTGTTATTGAAAGATTTGTTGATAAAAAGTTGTTTGCGGCATTGTCTTTGGCGTGGTTAATTTTGCAGCTGGTTGTCATGCACTCAATAGCTTGATTGAGGTTGTGAGCGAGTTTAGGTTTTTGGAAATTAATAACGGAGGGGGGGATTGTTACAAAAATTAAAACTATGCTTGTTGCATTTCAAAAGCTTGTTTGAAAAGGTTTGTATCAAAGTTGAACTGTTGTGTTTCAGATTCTTGACCTGCATATTCTGCGATTGCCTGTTCAAGTTGAGCGTTAGCATCAGCTACCTGAGTCCAAGAGCCTGTTGCTGTGATTACTGCAGGAAGAGCTGCGTCGTATTGGCCAACCAAATCAGAAACGCCGCCTGCAACTTGACCAACTGAGTTTGTAAAGTTTGCTACGCTTGAAAGGTCGCTTCCCATTTGACCGATTGTTTTTGTTAAAGCTGCAAGGTTTGCAGCAGAACCCTGAATACGGGTTTGACCTGCCATTGACTGGTCTGCACCAGTCTTAAGAAGTTTTGCACCCATAGAAGATGTTGCTACATTGCTGCTCAATGCCTGACCTGCTGATGTTGCAGCATTACCAGTTACTTCGTTGATTGCACCGGTAGTTGCACCTGCTGTTTCCTTAGCAAAAAGTCCCTGACCTGCCTGAATATTTGACTGAATATTCTGGATTCCAGTAGTTACAACTTCTGCTGCGTTTCCTACAAGTCCTGCAACATTGTTAGAAGCTGTTTCAACAACTCCGTTTTGTTCCTGAATCTTTGACTGCATATCCATTACAGATTCAACAAGTCCGTTGATGATAGCTGCTGCACCGGTAATTGCCTGCAAAGCAGCCTGTTTTTCTTCCGGTTTAGCATCTTTGTTGTTAAGAGTCTTTTGGTTTTCTTCAACAACAGCAAGCTGTTCTTCTAACTGTGCTTGAGCTTCTGCTACAGCACCTTTGTCTCCGCCAAGTTCTTGAATTGTTTCTAAAGCTTTTGTGATATCAGAAGTGTTTTGAGCAATCTGGCTAACAATATCTTGAACTTTAGATTCTGTAGTTTGTGCAACTTCATTAGCCTTGCTATCTAATTCACGAGCTTTTTTGTCATTTTCTCTAACTTCTTTATTAGCCTTTGCAGCTTCGCCTGTTCCAAGTTTTGTAAGCATATCCATCAAACCGCTTACGATATTTTTAATAGCTGCAGCTTTTTGTTCATCGTTACCTTCAACAGCTGCTTGACCGTTTTGAACCAAACCCCAAACGCTGTTTACATAATTATTTTCAGAAGATGAAGCACCCTTTGTGTCGCCGTTTACGCCAAGTGCAGACAGCTGGCTCATTGCCTGATTAATGATTTGTTGATAATCTGTATTTGTGTTTAGTGGTGCCATCTTACTTAATTCTTCCTATAATACCATCTTATATATATAAAGTATTGAAAAAAGAAGTGATTTCAGCTTTCATAAATATTGTTACAAAACTTAACAAGAATTTATTACAAAAAGCAAAACTCTTATTAGATGTGTGATTTAGACAGTTAATGTACAAAATTAGCATGAATCATCTGACTGACAGAAGTTCGGATATCCGATAACTACGGGAAAAAATAGCCACCAAGCTTATAGACAGGTTCCTCAATATAGTGTACAAAGATAAATATACAAAGTTGAAAAGGAATTTTTTATTTTATGAATTTTACGGAGAATTTTACAGAGCGTGAGATGGAAGTTTTACATTTACTGTTATTAGGACTAAATAATAAAGAGATTTCTAAGAAACTTTTTGTATCAACTCATACAACCAAAGCACATGTCGCTGCTATTTACAAAAAGCTCAACGTATCGAACAGGGTTCAGGCAGCAATCAGGAGCATCCAACTTGGCGCAGACGAATATTTTAACTTAAAGGACTCTTATAATTGCTAATTTATATCTCTAAAAAAACAGGTCGGCGCAATTTCATTGCGCCGACCTGTTAAATAGTCTTCCAACTAAGCATTCAACTTAGCTTTGTCTTCTTCGGTTACACCCTTGATTGTAAGGTTTACTCTACCCTTGTCATCAATTTTGATAACCTTAACGATTACCTCGTCACCGATATTAACGTGTGGTTCAATGGTTTCGATTCTTTCTTGGCAAATTTGAGAAATGTGAACCATACCGTCTTTGCCACCGCCCAATTCAACGAAAGCACCGATAGGGATAATTCTTACAACTTTACCTTTGATTACCATACCAACTTCCGGTTTGAAAGTAAGATCTTGAATCATTTTTCTTGCAATTGCAGCACCTTCCTGATCATTAGAAGTGATTGTTACAATACCGCTGTCCTGAATATCGATTTCAGCACCTGAAGCTTCAATGATTGCTCTGATTTGCTTACCACCAGGTCCGATAACTGTTCCGATGTCTTCAGTTGGAATTGTCATTGTAGAAATGCTTGGTGCAAATGGTGACAGTGTCTTAGAAGGTTCCGTAATTGCTTCTCTCATCTTAGATAAGATGTGCAATCTGCCTTCTTTAGCTTGAGCAAGA
>CANAXK010000163.1 GCA_947365485.1 uncultured bacterium | reverse complement strand
AAGATAAGGCTTTGCCATTCTCTCAGCCCTTTGAAGATGTGTTTCAGGCCCTCTGAACGCTTTTGGAATAATCGCATCTTTGAGGAAGCTTCCAACAGTAAGACTTCTTCTTGTTTCAACCCCCATTCTGCCAAGCTCGCGCTCAATGTTCTGGTTTGAAAACTCATCGTTTACAAGGAAGATTTCACCGGTCAAATCAACATGCAAAACCTCGCGGTTAGGGTCGATTTCGGTTTTCTCTATTTCTTTTAGAGCCTCGTTGTAAACATGCTTCAAATCAAGAGTTGATTCAACCTTGTCAATCATCCTGAGAGCCTTCTTGTAATGCTTTTCAGCCTCACCCGGCTTGATTTCACGCGCTCTGTAGTATGAAAGCGCCCTATCCAAATCATCAATCGCAAAAATCTTTCTGATTGTGATGTTTATCGCTCTCATAATGAGGACAGGGTCATTTTTACCAGAAATCTCTTTTAGGAAATTATACAACCCCTTGATTCCATCGTACAAAGACAACTCAATGTAGTTTGCCTTGTAGCCCAAATCTTTCAGGGTATTATAAATATTGTTTCCGTACTCGCCGAGCCTGCAAATGCCCGGAGAAGTAATCATTGCAACATAGTCGGCTCCGCCTTCGATTGCCTCAATAAAGTTTCCGAGAATAAGCTTGTACGGAAGACAGATTGCTTCCGGAGAATTTTTTGTGCCGTAAGAGAGGGTCTTTTTACTTGTATAAGGCGGAACATAAGGTTCTACTCCGATTTTTTTAAGCCCTGCAGCCCAGGCAATGGAAATTGTTCCCATGTGGGGAAATGCTACTTTTATTTTTTTACCTTTTGCCATTTTCTTTTTATACTCCTGTTATTAATTTTATTATATCCTAAAAAAATTTTGAGGTATAATGTTCTTAACTTGTCCCCTCTCCAAGGGGAGGGTTAGGGTGGGGGTTAAGCAATGGCAAGAATAGTCCAGCTGTCTAAAAACGTAATAAACCAGATTGCAGCAGGGGAAGTTATCGAACGTCCGTTCTCTGTTGTAAAAGAGCTTGTTGAAAACTCTGTTGACGCAGGCGCCACAAAAGTCAGCATAGAAATCTCGAACGACTGCCGCGATATAAGAGTGGCAGACAACGGCTCAGGCATTCATCCGGAAGATATCCTGCTTGCATTCTCAAAACACGCTACAAGCAAAATCCAAACAGGCGAAGACATTTACAGCGTTAAGACAATGGGGTTCAGAGGCGAAGCACTTGCAAGTATTATCTCCATCTCAAAACTAACCTGCATCACAAGAACAAAAGATTTTGACACAGGCACAAAAGTTGAGTGCGAAAACTCGGAAGTCAAAGAAGCGCAAACCGGCTGTGCTGTCGGTACAATAATGGAAATCAGGGATTTGTTTTATAATATCCCTGCAAGACTCAAATTCTTGAAATCTCCTAAAACAGAATTTGCTTACATAAACGAACTTATTCAGGCAATGGCGCTTGTGCGTACAAATGTTGCGTTCGAGCTTAAAAACAACGGCAAGACAACACTCAGGACAACAGGTCAGGGCAATACCCTGCAAGCATTGAAAGAAGTTTTTTCAGATATTCCTGTGAATTACCTGCGCGAAGTGAGCAAAACAGACAGAATGTCAGGCCTGAAGATTTCAGGCTATGTGAGCACTCCGGATTACACAAGGGCGAGCAAAAAAGACTACTACATGTACGTAAACTCACGTGTCGTAAAATGCCCTGTGTTCCAGAAAGCAATTGACACTGTTTACAAAAACCTTACCGGCAATTCAAGGTACCCGTTCTTTATACTTAACCTTGAAATCCCGACCGAGGATGTGGATGTAAATGTTCACCCGCAGAAAAAAGAAGTCAGGTATAAGAATACAAACCAGATATTCAATTTTATCTATTCGGCTGTTGATATGGCGCTTTCAGGAATCGTTGAAAAGCCTTCTGCTTCAATAGTAGAAGAAGAATGTACGATTTCAGCCTCCCCGATACAACCTGTGTTCGTCAATAGTGGGTCTGATGATGTCTATGTTGATGCCGATACCAACCTTAACCTGTTTGAGAAACCACAGACTGCTGAAATAAAGCAGTTCAAGTTTTCCGAACAGAAAGAAGAAGCTCCAGCTCAAGCGAAAATCATTGAGGAGCCTATGCTGGAAAAAGAAGAGCTCATAATCGGGCAGTATAAAAAAACTTATATTCTTATTGAGCACGAAGACGGCTTGGAGATAGTTGACCAGCACATTGCAGAAGAAAGATATATTTACGAGACCTTGAAAAAGACTAAAAACATAGACTGCCAGCTACTTTTCATCTCTGATGTAATTGAAATCTCTCCGAGTGACAAAGCGCTTCTTGAGACGCACAAAGACAAGCTGAACAAGTTCGGCTACGAAATAGATTTTATGTCAGAGCATGAAGTCATTTTCAGAAAAGTACCGCAGCTTCTGTCCAAGGTGTCGCCCAAAGAGATTCTGGCGGATATTCTGGAGCATATTTCCGGAGATATCGATAATATTGAGGAACAGATACTGATAACGACTTCCTGCAAAGCTGCTGTCAAAGCCAACACTTATCTCAACACTTTCCAGATGCAGGAGATTATCAAGAATTGGCGCAAATGCGAAAAACCTTATACCTGCCCGCATGGAAGACCTATTTCCAAGTTCTTTGAACACAAAGATATTGCGAAGTTTTTCCAGCGTTCAAAATAAATTGTAACAATTTGTTTACAATAAACGCAAAACATGGCAATTTTTTTGGATGACAAGGTTTAGTAAATATATAAAGCGTGTAAATAAAAAAAGGAAGGTATGTGTATGGACCCAATTAAAAATACTGGAATTGATTATGCAATGACAGTTCCGCAAAATCAGGGACAAGGTTATGAAGATTATTCTTCAATGCCAATGATTTATGAATCAGATGATACTGAAAAGAGAAAAGCTTCTTCAAATATGTTGGGCTATACTATTCTTGGGCTTACGACTGCAGCAGGTCTTGGCTATGGAATCATGAAAGGCAGAAAAGTTGCAGGACTCCAAAAAGAAAACGAAGCTATCAAGGCTGCTAAAGAAGCTGTTGACAAACAGCTTCAAGAAGCTAACAGCAAGATTGAAGAATTAACAACAAAGAAACAATCAAAAATCAGAAAATTCTTCTCAAAACTGAATCCTAAAAACTGGGGCAAGAAAAAAGAAGCTCCAACTGTCGAACCAGTAAAAGTCGACCCTAAGACTCCTGAAACAACAAAACCACCGGAAAGTAAATAAAAAAGCTTTGGTTAAACCAAAGCTTTTTATTTACAATCTTGGCGGTCTCATGCTCTGCTGGGCTTTTTTCCCCTTGCCCCCGCCTTTCATCCCCACAAGAATTTTCTCACCTTCGAAAATGCTGTCGCCCTTAACCTCTGTATAAGAATCGTCGCTAGCACCAGTCGTAATATCGATTCGTGCAAGCTTCAACCCTTCTTTAATCCAGAGCCCCTGAGTCTTGTATTTCTGCCCATCTGATTTCGGGGTGAATTTCAGTGCAATATTTGGAACACAAAGTACATTCTCGTTCTTTGCCGTGATAATAGAAACATTCGCGGTCATGCCGGGTTTGAGCTTCAAATCGCTGTTATCTACCGTAACAATTACAGAATATGTCACAACATTTGAAACAGTGGTCGGTGAGATTCTAACCTGGGTGACTTTGCCTTCAAACTCACTGTCCGGATACCCGTCAAGTGTGTATGTCACATCCTGTCCTTCTTTTACCTTGCCAATGTCAGCTTCTGATACGTTAACCTCGATTTGCATTTTTTCCAAATCCTGCGCTATTGTGAATAACTCCGGAGCTTGAAAACTTGCTGCAACCGGCTGTCCGAGGTCGATTTCACGTGAGATAATCATCCCGTCAACAGGCGCTGTAATCTTTGTGTAATT
>CANAXK010000162.1 GCA_947365485.1 uncultured bacterium | reverse complement strand
GCATGAAGCAGGTTCTCAATACGCCCGATTGAGCCGAACGCGCCGGCTTTGACGCTGAAATTAAGATTCCCTTTCAAAGACTTCATCATCTCGTTATAATCAGCCACAGTGAGCGTAAGTTTCGTGTCAAAATCAAGAGTGCCGGAGATTGCATTCTTTATTCCGCAAGCCCCGTAAACAGCCTTCTCTGCATCCATACCTGTGCCTCTAAAATCAACAGAAGTCTTTGCCGTGTTAAGATTGTATACGATGTCTCCGGCAATATTTCCGTTGAACGCACTTCCCTTGAGTCCGTTGAGGTAGAAGTTTTCACCCTTCATCGAAAAATTGCTTGTGATATTTTCTGCCTCAATCCCCCCGGATGTGAATTTTTGCAAGCTTGCGTTTCCATTTAAAATATGCCCGTTTAGTTTCACATCCAGATTGCTCATTGCAACTGGGATTTCCGGAATGCTAAGAGATGGAATGGTTACTGCTCCCTTGATAATAGGATTTGCCATGCTTCCAGTGATACCGATGTTTCCGCTAAACGTCATTTTTGATTTGTCAAACATCGGTATCACGATTGTTGAAGGCTCTGTTGTTGCGTAGACAAGGTTCAGAGTCTGCTTGGTTACGTTCATATCACCGCTAAGCGTTGATTTTATGTCGCCTGATGTTACAAAATAGAGCCCGATTTTTTCTGTGAGGTAGTTTTTGATTTTTCCGCCTGCTGTGATGTTGATTTTCTCAATTGAAACAGGAGTTTGGGCAACCTCGATTTCTGATTCTTTAATCTCTGCCACAAGACTTGGAATAGATAGAACCGCAACAGGGTTGATTGCCTTGATATTCGTGCTCTTTGCATTTCCGCTGAATGTCTTGCCGTCAGAAGTTATATTAACAACCGTAGCAGGAGCTCTTAGCGTGGTGTTTGCAGGAACATTTTTAATATCTATATTATTAATGTCCAGTTTCAAAACCGGAGTAATCTTGTCCAATTTGCCTGTAATATCAGCCTTCATGGAAACGGTTCCGGAATTTACGTTGTTGTCCTTTAAAAGAGCAGCCTGCCCGAGTGCAACCAGAAGCCCTTTGATGTTGAGCTGGTTTGCGCTCAGGTGCAAATCACTCGTCGCGTCCTCCTTGATTGTGCCGTAGAATTTTAAAGGCTGGTTAAACACCGAAAACCCGATGTTGTTAATATTTATGTTGTTGTTATCAAGCTTGATATCAGCGTTTATGTTATCCACGCCCACTTTGTACAAACCGTAATAAAGATTTGCGCTTGGAATCTTCAAGTAACCGTTTGATTTTACGGTTTTCAAGTTTGACTTGATGTTGAAATCCGCGTCAATCTTGCCGTTTGCACTCAATGTCTGTAAATCTTTTATGTTAAATATGAGCGCGATTTCTTTTATTATTCTTAAAATATTTGAAATCTCTGCACCTGATTTGAAGTTGATGTCAATGTTAGGGTGCTTTCCGCTTTTTATCACACCGTTAATCTTAGAAACTTCTTTTGGCGCGGTGTAAATGTCTGATACGATGTCAATCGAATCACCCTTGAACTTAAGCTTCCCGCTGCTTGCAGGCAGATTCATGATTGAAACATTCGTAAGATTTGCAAAACCCTTGATATTATTAGGCTCAATTGTCAAATCCGCATCAGCGTTCGCTGTTATGTTGTTGTAATGCAAGCCTCTTAAAATCGCGATTACATCAACCGGCTCTGCGTCTTGTTTTTTAACCTCTTCCTGCGGTTCAGGGTTGAACACCAAATCGTTTAACTCAATATCCGGCATGATTTTGTTTAAGATCCTGAGATTGTAATTAAACTGCTCCTTGCCTTTGAATACAGCCTTTCCGGAGGCCTTAACCTTGACACTTTTGTTCAAGACAAAATCCGTAATCTCTGTTTTGTCCCCGCTTATAACGTAATTATCAACCCCGTCTGTGAGTGTAACGTTGTAACCGCCCACCCTGATATCAGGAAGATTGTTGGAAAGCTTTAGGCCGAAGGGAAGCTTGAACTCCTGCGGCTCCTGCACATTTTCTGGCTCTTCTGTTTCTGGAAGGTATTTTGCAGCTTCTAACGAGCCGTCCTTGTTGAATTTTAGATAAACATCCGCGTTTTTGAGCTGCACTGCGTCAACCCTGATTTGCTTTGCAAGAATCGGAAGTAAGGACATCTTGACCTGAAAATCATCAGCGCCAAAGACCTGTTCGTTTGTAGGAGTGAGCAGCACAAACTTCTGCACCTTTAGGCCGGCTGTAAGTTTAGGTGTGGTAACGAGTTTGACGCCTTCGAGTTTTGCGTCCAGCCCGCTCGCTTTTTTTATTTCGTTAACAATATCCGGCGAATAACTGTTTATTATAGGGTTAAGAACCAGAGGGGATGCGAGAAACACAACATACGCGCCTGCAATCAGGCTTCCTACGGTGATTCCGAGTTTTGCCAGAGTCTTTTTATTCATAATAAATCCTCCTAATATTAAGGTTTGTAAAATCATCACAAAAAACAAACTTTCTACTTATTATAACTTAAACATCCCTTAATAAAATAACCACCCAGGTAAATAAAGGGTTTGAGCCCTATTTTGATTAAGTTTTGTAAAAGTTTGTGTAGTTTTGTAACAATGTGCTTGATTTTTCTAAAGTTTTGCGAAAAACAGCCGTAAACACTAATATCGGAAGTTTAATTTGAATAATGTTGATTAGGAGCATTGTATCGTGAAGAAAGTCGTATTAGTGTTTTTTGCATTTTTGTTTTTTACAATGAATCAGGCGTTTGCCTACAGGGTAACAGATTTTTCACAGGACGCTAAAATTGTTTCAGCAATGAGATTGCTTGAGCAGGCTGGTGAAGATGATGTGTTTAGAAATTTGCAGCGCTACGGTGTAAGAATCAAATTCAGCGACCTTTCAATGGTTTCTTATAACAGTAGCAAATGCTTTGCTGTAAGTACATACAACCAGTACGGTACAAGAGTTATATTAATCAATTCAATTTATAAAAACGCTCCTATTGAGCAGATTGCTTGTTTAATCGCGCACGAAAGCTGTCACACCGCAAACACAGCGACTCTTGAAGAGGAAACGATTGCAACTCAGAAAGAGGCTGCATGCTGGAGCAGATTGAAGGTTCCATCTAAGACTTATCCGGAATCAAGATTGACTCAAAGGCTCGACAAATTGAGCGGGTTGTATCTGGCTTCTGATGAGAATAGAAATTATGTGGAAGAAAAGATTGCAAACAGCAGTTTTTATAAGAATCAGCTAGGTTTGAACTAAAATTAGGGGCTGGCGCGATTTTTCCGCCAGCCCTTTAAAAAGCAAAGCGATAATCGTTGTAAATTACCGCTAAATTATGTGTGTGTATTATATTATAGATTCATTTATGTATCGTAATTAAGATTAAGCAATCGCGCTGAACTGTTTTTCTTCAACCTGCGGAGCCTGATCGTTTTCTCTAATCATATTGAATGTTCTGTAGAGCTTGTATCCAAGTGATTTAAGAGGGTTGGTGTTAACAGAATCAGCATTTTTTGCAAATTCCTGATTTTGTTGGAATTTAACGGAAGCGTTTGGATCTCTAAGCATTAAGATAGCGTTTTGAGAATCCATTTCTCTTGATAATGTATTTTCTCGGAAGTTTATATTTGAAATTCTGTTGATCTGCATTTTTATCACCTCTGTGAACTTTCTGTTTCATTAAGTGTTTTTCTTACACTTCATTCAACAATTTCATTATGCAACATCTCAAAAAAAAAGTCAAGGGGGTGAAGGCCCTATTGTTAACTTTTGTTAAAGTTCAGTAAAATCAAGGTTTTTGGCATAAAATGTCAAAAATACACTTAAAAATAACCCGGGTGGGCGATAACCATTCGGTGTAATTTTTACACTAAATCGAAAAAGGGCATGGTTTTTGGTGTGTTATGTTACATTAGGAAAGAGAGAAACACTATGAAAAAAGGCTTCACACTTGCAGA
>CANAXK010000161.1 GCA_947365485.1 uncultured bacterium | reverse complement strand
CTCGTTCATTGTAAAGTTGCCCTGAAGAAGCATTTGCAGAGTCTTGATAACCTGCATAGATGATATATTCTTTTTTAAAGACAGTTTAGCCATTATAATTTGTCCTCATCTCTAAAAGTTTACGTATAATCATTTCCCTAAACTCCAGGGGCTCAAGCACGGTACAGTTCGGACCAAAAGATAATATCCTTTGCGCTGCAACAAATTCATTATGATACTTACCCTCTACAATACAGCCATTACCCTGCTGTTCAACAATCGTTTCACCGTCTTCCAATGCGCTGATATCAGCATTCTTTATGAAAAATTTGATATGGGTTGTCTTTACTTCAATCCCGCCGTCGTTTAGCATTCTTGCAATGATTGACTTGATTCTTGATATGTTTAGAACAACAGCTTCTCTTTTTGCAATATCAAACCCATAAAGATAAATCTTGTCATTCTGGAACACAATTTTTTGCGCCAGAACTTCTTTTTCCGATTCTTCCATGTCAGGCTTTTGATAAATCAGCTTTAGAATTTTGTTCTCATTGCAATCATTGTCAAGCTCGTTTATAAAATCAATATTGAAATATTTCAGAGCCGAGATACCGTAGAGCTCTTCTTTTATATCATTATCAGTAACATGGCTTGCAAGCTTTTTAAACAGAGTATCGTACTCAATAAGAGTCCTTATATTGGCACGGTCTTTAATCTTTTTGTACACCTTTTTGAAAAGCGACATCTCTTCAGATGTAATATTGAATGAGAATGGGTGCTTCAATAAGACGTATTTGTAACCAGTCTTGGCACTTGCTCTTGTAATCTCACAACCCATTGTGCGGAGAGTGTTGAGGTCGATTCTTATTATATCATTGGAATGAGACTGCTCCATAATGCCGTATTCAATAAACTTAGCCTTAATCTCGTCAAGAGACATAGGGTTCTTCATTAAAGAACTCAAGAGCAAAAGAGACCTCATGCCTGTCAATGATATTTGATTTAAATCTGTCTTATCTGCAATTCTAAACACTAGCATCCCTCATATAATTAATTATTGACATAAATCTAACAAATATGCAATCGTATCTTCACAATACCGCCTGTCCGCAGAGCTAAAAGGCAACACCTCGCCTGAAAAATTCTTCTTAACATCCGCAAGCACCTTGCTCACCTTGCCCTTTGACACATAATCAATCTTTGTCACGACCGTAAAGATTGGCAAATTGTAGTTTTCTACCCACTCACGCATCTGAAAATCGTTCTTCTGGATTTCATGCCTTGCGTCGATAAACTGTATCAATGACTTTATCTGCTTTCGGTTGAGCAGGTATTCTTCCAGATACTTTTGCCACTTTGCCTGCGCTTCTTTGGAAACTTTTGCGTACCCGTAGCCCGGCAAATCCGCGATTGTAAACTTATCTGAAAAATTGAAAAAGTTTATGAGCCTTGTCTTCCCCGGTGTGTTGGAAGTTTTTGCAATCTTTTTGTTGTTGCAAAGCGCGTTGATAAAAGAGGACTTTCCGACATTTGACCTCCCGAGAAGCGGGAACTCTGGAAGCTGGAAATCAGGACACTGCGAAAGCTTTTCTGCGCTAATTATGAAATTTGCATTAAGCTGTTTCACTTTCTTCCACCTCTTTTTGTTGCTTGCGTTTTACCTCCGCCCTGTGCTGGGCGATTGAAAGCAAGTTATAAACCTTTTCGTTGTTTACCACAGTAAGCTGAGCTTTGTTCTTCATTAGACTGACATCCATTGACGGTTTGTTTTCGAAGATGTTTTCAGTTTGAATGCTGACAATCTGAATAAAATTGTCCCTTAAAATACTAAGGGGCTCTTTTAAGAATGTTTCAAATGTCTTAAAAATATTCATATTTCTTTTACTGCTTCAAACTTTTCCCATACTATTGTATAATAAGTTTAGTAGAAAGTAAATCAGACTTCTGAAAGGTTTGGAATTTGGACACACTGTCAAAACAGTATATAGAGGGCTTTAAGACATATTTAAGCGTGGAAAAGAATTTTTCTGAACACACACTTAGCGCATACTGCTCCGATGTGGTGAGCTTCATTCTCTGGCTCGATAATGTAAGCTGCATTGACGTTGATTTTAATAAACTAAGAGAATACCTGCACTTTATCCAGAGATTCGACTACAAAAAAACAACAGTTGCACGCAAAACAGCCTCAATTCGCACCTTCTACAAATTCCTGTTCAGAGAAAGATTTATCGACTCAAACCCCGCTATCTCACTGAACGCGCCAAAAAGACCGAAGTCCCTGCCTAAATTCCTGACGCCGGAAGAAGTTGAACAAATCCTAAATAACGTCAAAATAGAAACTCCGGCAGGATTCAGAAACAGGGTCATTCTGGAACTCTTGTGGGCAACAGGAATGCGTATTTCAGAACTTAGCAACCTCAACTTCGGCGACCTTAATATCGAAGAAAACGAAATAAGAGTTTTTGGCAAAGGCGCAAAAGAAAGAATCGTACTCATTTCAGAGAGAGCAAAAGGCTACCTTATTCAGTACATCAACTCAGCGCGCAAACTCATTGCACCAGAGTACAACACCGGAGAAATCGACGACAAGACCCCGCTTTTCATTAACAAAACGGGATTCAGACTTCAGAACAAAATAATAAGACGGGTCATAAACGAGATTGTGGACAAAATCGAGCTCCCTAAAAAAGTCACCCCGCACGTTTTCCGCCACAGCTTTGCAACAAAACTAATCGAAAACGGCGCAGACCTGAGAGTCGTTCAAGAGCTTCTCGGCCATGCCGGAATCTCAAACACCCAGATTTACACCCATGTGTCCATGAAACACATGAAAGACGTTTACGAAACTGCGCACCCGCATGGGAAATAAACTACTTAACAAAAATTAAAATAAGCGCAATTTTTTCCTACAAGATGTTTTATAATAAGTAGTGTAGTTTTGGAAAATTGTGCATGGTTAACTCATATTCTTACAACGGAAATCAATACGTACCCAGAAGCGATAACTCAGAAATGAGCGGGTTTGTGCTCGCCTCCATGGTCTCATCCGCAATAATGGGCACGCTTCCGGCTTTCGGAAGACCGTTTGAAAAACAGCTTATAAAAGAACACCTTCAAAACCACCTGTACAAAGACGCGTTTGAAAAATCCGTTGACGCAGCTGGTTTGAGCGAAAAGGGCGTAAAAATTATTCCGGCACAAAAGCTCAAAGCCGGCTCAAAGGATATAGCTGCGGGTCTGAATGCCTGCTATGTTCCAGCTTCCAGACAGATTCTCATAAACACTGATAAAATCTCGGTCGCAGGATTCCATGAAGTCGGGCACGCAATGAACCACATCACTGGAAAATTCGGGAAAGTCTTGCAAAAGCTAAGAGGCCCGGGTTATGCGCTTGCCGGCTTGATGGGCACAGTTGCATTCTTTTCACGGCCTAAGCCAAAGGATACCCCAAAAACCTCCAGTGATTTCATCAAGGACAATTGCGGAAAAATTGCCTTCCTTGGCTGGATGCCAACCGTTATAGAAGAAGGCATGGCAAGTTACAAGGGAATCAAGCTTGCGCGCAAAACGGGGCTTTCTGAGCCTTTAATCAAGAACATGAAAAAGCTGCTTGCAAAAGCATGGCTCACTTACGCCGGAAGAGCCGCTGCAACAGGGCTTGCAGTCGGTGCTGCAAGCATGATTATGGACAAGTTCACCCGACCTAAGAAAATCGAAACAGACGATCGCTTCTGCCTATTCGGCTGATAGTTTTTCAACTGGATGGTTGTGTCCGTCAAGAATCGTTATCCCGGTTCTTGCGCCGTTTTCGTAATCAGCTTTATAAACGTTTTCAATCTTGTAGTCAGCTGAATACACTGTCTCCTTTGTCTTCATCCCATCAGTGTACTCATTGACAATAGTGACGCCGGTCTCAGGATTTTTCGCGTTGTAGTAAGTAAACCGCGCAATATTATTGTCCTCATAAACTGTCGAAACATTAAGAACGGT
>CANAXK010000160.1 GCA_947365485.1 uncultured bacterium | reverse complement strand
TTATATTATCTTACATCTTAAAAAAGCTTTACTCCTCATTTTGAGGAGTTTTTTTTGTGCTACGTATATAGCACCACAATAGGTAATTTTAGTAATTTTACGGCTTAATCAAAAACTTAATAGCATTCCCTGCAATGTGTTGCTCCATCGCGTACTGAACTTTCTCAAGTGGCAAAATCTCTGTTATTAATTTTTCAACCTCAACTTCTCCGGATGAAATCAGTTGCAATGCCTGACGGAAATACTTAGGCGTGTGATGGAAAACGCTCATAAGACGTATATCGCCATAATGCATTTTGGTCGTGTCAAAACTTACCTTTGAACCTGATTTGCAGCCGCCAAAAAAGTGAACAGTTCCACCCGGACGAACGCATGAGAACACAAGCTCCCAGATTTCCGGCATCCCGACACACTCAATTGCGACATCAAGCCCTTTTTTCTCTTCTGAAAAATCTCTGAATATTTTTTCTGGATTGTTGTATCTCTTCAAATCCACAATCTCATCTGCTTGCGCAAATTCTTCCGCAAGCTTCAATTTGAGCGGGTTTCTTCCTGCTACAATGACTTTTGCACCCTTGAGCTTTGCAAGCCTTGCAAACATAAGCCCTATTGGCCCAATACCGATTACGCCCACTGTCTGACCCGGCTTTATGCCTGTTCTTTCAATGCCATGAACAACATTTGCAAGTGGCTCTGAAAAAGCTGCTTTTTCGAACGGCAAATCAGAAGGCAGAATCAAGGTGTTTTTCTTCACGATTCTTTCCGGAACAACAATGTATTCGGCATAAGCTCCGTTTAGCAAATCCAGATTCTCACAAAGGTTGTATTCTTCACGCTTGCAATAGAAACATTCTCCGCAAGGCGCAGAGTTTGCGCAAACAACCCTGTCTCCTACTTTTACGTTTTCTACGCCATCGGCAACCCTTGCAACGGTGCCGGAAAATTCGTGTCCGAATCCGGATGGTATGCTTTTGATGAGAACCGGATGACCTCTTCTAAAGGTTTTGACGTCAGTGCCGCAGGTTAATGCTGCTTCAATTTTAACAAGGATTTCGCCTTTTGAAAGAGGCTTAATCATTGTTTCTTCATACCTTATATCCTGTGGCCCGTAAAATAATACTGCTTTCATTTTTCTTATTTGATTACCTGTAAAACTGTTGCAGTGATATCATCCCCGCCAAAAATTACTGCTGATTTTGGAAGCACCATTGTGTAGCCCATCTCAGTTGCTTTTTTGCCAATCTGAGACGTAATGTTTTCGTCAGCAGCCTTTAGCTTTGTTGCGTATTCTTTTGCGTTGGCTTCTCTTTTTTGAGCAAGCTGTTTTTCGTATTGGGCTGCGAGTGATTTTTTCTTCGCGTCGTCTGTTTGCTTGTTTACATCAGCCTGAGCCTTTTTTATAAACGCAGTGAGCTCTTTGTTCTTTGCATCTTGAGAAGCCTTGAGAGCCTTTACCTGTGAAGAAGCTGACACAACTTTTTGAATATCAACAACCGCAATCTTTTGAGCCTGAGGCGCTGCAAAAACAGCTGTAGATAGCATCATAACAGACGCAAGTGAAAGTGTAACAATCTTATTTAGCTTCATAATAAACCCTTCCTATTTTCTCAAATACTTTTTATAAATCAGCAATAAAACTGATACAACTATTATACTTATGGACACAAATATTGCAACAGGCATGCCAAAAACATATTTTACGCTGTCAAGCCTGATGCTCTCAACAATTATCCTGACAATTGAATACAAAATCAGGTATATTAAAGCAAGATTTCCTTCCTCTTTGACCTTTGCATTTTTGGCAATAAAAAACAATATTACGAAAATCAGGACATCCAGAATGCTTTCGTACAAAAAAGCAGGATGAAAATACTCACAATCCTGAAACGGAATTGGCCTGTACTGCGGTGCAATATACAATTTCCACGGCAGATTTGTCGGACTTCCAAAAGCCTCGGAATTAAAGAAATTTCCCCATCTTCCTATTGCCTGCGCAATAGAAAGCCCGATTACGGAAACATCGCATAGTTTTAGCGCTGAAATCTTGTGCCTTATTGAAAAGAGCCACAGTCCGAAAGCCCCGCCGAACATTGCGCCATGGATTGAGATTCCGCCATGCCTTATTGCAATGATTTCGGTCGGAAATCTTAGATAAAAATCGTAGTTCAAAACGCAGTAATAAAGCCTTGCGCCAATAATTCCAAAGATAATCAGATACGGAGCCAAATCGATTATTGTGTCTTTTTTTAGTCCGAAGTATTTGTTACCGGCCAAATCTGAAATCAGAACCCCAACAGTAATCGCAAGTGCCATGATTACGCCATAGTAATAAATGTTTACGCCAAAAACAGTACACATTATTTGTGAAGGTGATGCAAACATTATTCTTGAACCTTGGAAGAATCGCCGTTAATAAATGAATTTGATTCAGAAATCAATTCTTCGATGGTTTCTTTATCTTCCGGGTTAGGATTTTTTTCTAAGTATTTTGTAAGGTTCTCTACAGCCTGTTTCTTGAGTTCAACAGCCTTTGCTTTATCTTCTTCTGACGGTTCTTTTTTTGCGTCAACCTTGTCTTCATCTTCTTCAACATCCGGCTCTAAAATTTCATCGGCGAGGCTTGATTGGGCAACACCAAGTGAGTAGTAGAAATCTGTGTAATCAGGGTTAAGTTTTATACCACCCTCAAGAGCTTCTATAGCTTTTTCGTATTTTTTAGCGTTTATGGCTGCAATGCCGAGGTTGTAGTATGTTTCATACATTGTTGAGTCTAAATCAAGGCTTGCCTGCAATCTATTCATGGCTGATTCATAATCGCCTTTTTGCATATATTCAGCGGCCTTGTTATTAAGTTCCTGCACTGCCATGTTATTAATACATGCTGTGGACACAACCGCAATAAGCAATACAGATGCTATCATTAAAGCTTTTTTCATATCAACAATATCCTCGACTCTTAATTTCTAAAGAGTATTCTAATACACATATTTTAAATAATCAAGTTTGTAAACGAAAATATTCTTGCATTGCCGGCGCCTTTATTTTTAAACCTGTTTTTGTTATGCTTATCTTCAAGAGGTAATAACTATGAAAGATATGTTGGATAAGATTATTCAGATTGAGAAAAAGTACGTCGAGCTCGGCGAAACTCTTTCTGATCCTGCGGTGATTGCAGATTATAATAAATTCCGTGATTTGTCTAAACAAAGAAAATCAATGGAAGAAACAGTTGAGCTTTATTATGCGTGGAAAAAGGCGGTTGACTCAATTGAAGAGGCAAAACTTCTGATTCACGAAGAAAAAGATGAAGAAATGAAACAATTTCTTAAAGCAGAGATGGAAGAAAACGAGGCAAAACTTCCTGAATACGAAGAAAAAATGAAAATACTTCTTCTTCCGCGCGACCCGATGGACGACAAAGACATTATGCTTGAAATCAGAGGCGGAGCAGGCGGTGACGAGGCTAACATTTTTGCAGGCGACCTGATGAGAATGTATATAAGATACGCGGATAAAATGGGCTGGCAAACACAGGTGCTTTCGAAAACCGAGTGCGAAGCAGGCGGTGTGAGCGAAGTTATTATTTCAATGAAGGGCGATAGCATTTATTCTCGCCTTAAATATGAATCAGGCGTTCACAGGGTTCAAAGAGTTCCTGCTACAGAATCTCAGGGCAGAGTGCATACTTCAACTGCAACTGTTGCTGTTATGCCGGAAGTTGATGACGTTGAAGTCGAACTGAACATGAACGATATTGAAATCACAACAGCGCGTTCAGGCGGTGCGGGCGGACAAAACGTTAACAAAGTTGAAACAGCTGCGCGCGTTTTCCACAAACCGACAGGTATTATGATTTTCTGCACAGAAGAGCGCTCCCAGCTTCAAAACAAAGAGCGTGCTTTGCAGATTTTGAAAGCTAAGCTTTATGATATGGAAGTGCAGAAACAGATGCAGGAGATTACGGATTTAAGACGCTCTCAGGTTGGTACAGGGGATAGAAGTGAACGTATCAGAACGTATAATTTCCCTCAAGGCAGGCTGACAGACCACAGAATCGGGCAGAACCTTAATGTTTGGACCGTGATTGACGGTGAGTTGGATG
>CANAXK010000159.1 GCA_947365485.1 uncultured bacterium | reverse complement strand
CGCTGTCTACACCGTGAAAGGGTGTTGTCCTAGGCCTCTAGACGATGGGGGCCTGCTCGACAATATCTATAATACCAAATCAAACTCTGTTGTCAAGCAATTCGATAAAATTTTGTTCAAAAATTTTTCAAGCCTTGAAAACAGTTTGTTTTGAGCCTAAAATAAAAATTAAGAATTGAGGTTATTTAATTATGATTAACAGAAAATCACGTGACGAAATTAAAAGAATGAGACATGCCGGACATATTGTTGCGCTTGTTCATCAGAAGATGAAAGAAGTTGTTGAACCCGGTATCTCTACAAAAGAATTGGATAATATAGCAATGAAAGTTATTAAAGAGAATAAAGCAATTCCGACTTTTCTTGGCTATAATGGCTTCCCGGGCTGTATTTGTGCTTCTGTTAACGAAAGAGTCGTACATGGAATCCCTTCTGAAACCGAAATCCTTAAAGAAGGTGATATTATTGCGATTGATGTAGGGGCAACTTATGGCGGTATGGTGGGTGACAGCGCCTGGTCATACGCTGTGGGCGAAATCTCTGAAGAGAAAAAAATGCTTATGAAGGCTACTGAAGAATCACTTTTTGCTGGCATTGAAAAAATGAGAGCCGGAAATGTTCTGGATGATATTTCTGGCGCTATTGAAGATGTTGCAAACTCATATAAGCTTGGTATTGTGCGCCAGTATGGCGGTCACGGCGTCGGACACAGCATGCATGAAGACCCGTTCCTGTTCAATTATAGGGTGGGTGACAAGACTTTGATTAAATCCGGTATGGTTATTGCAATCGAGCCGATGCTAAATCTTGGCGGTGACGAAGTCTTTGTTGAAGATGATAAATGGGGCGTTGTGACAAAAGACAGAAAACCGTCTGCGCATTTTGAACATACTGTTCTTGCAACAGACGGTGAGCCGATTCTTATGACAACTTTGATGGATTAGTTTCCAAACAAAGCTTTTACTTCTTCAATAGTCATATTGTTGCCTTTCGCAAAATCTTCTGCAGAGAACCAGACCTGGTTGGCAATTGTCTCAAATTCATCCTTGTTACCACCAGGACAGCCGGCTTTTTGGCAGTAATTTGACAGTGCTCCATCCGGCAAATTGTACATTTGTTTTATTGTACTCATTGGTGTTCCTTGTGGAATATCAACGTAGATGTCTCCTTTAAATGTTCCACCTACAAGAAAGTTAAGAACTCCGCTGTCAAACCTTGCATTACCTTTTATTATTTCTGTTTTTAATTTGTTTTTGCCGCTTGTAATGTCTGCACTTTCCAATACGTCACTCTTGCCAGCATTGCTCGCAATTTTTTGCAATTGGTCAAATTGAACGCTTGTGACAGTTTGATTTTTGTAATCAGGAAAAATATTTTTTATTACACTTTCGTTTTCTACTTGTATAGTTCCTATAACATTTTTTTTGTCGCTAAAATTAAGGGTAATGCCATTTGTCATATAATTCTCCTTGTTTAAATATCTCGTGTATGTATATATAAAGTATTTAAACTTCTAAAAATTGCCTTTTGTGTGAAGTTATGTTAAGTTTCTTCCTCTGGACAAATAAAAATGTGTGTTATACAATTTAAATAATTGTTAGTATAATGAGGTAAATATGGATCAGATTATTAAAGTAGCTTGGGAATTAAACGAAAACAGCGACAACCGCTACAAGCTTGTATATGAAATAGCAGAACTTGCTAAAAAACTTGTTGATGAGAACCAAATGAAGAAAGCCCGAGACGAGTTTGGTTATGAAGAAGCAGTTAACGAAAATCCGTACAAAAAGGAAAATCCAGTAGAACATGCGATTATGGTTAAGGCTTCTGAATCGGACGATACCGAACTTGTAGGCTAGTTTTAATCATAGAATTAAATAAAAAAAGAACTTCCCTATAAGCGGAAGTTCTTTTTTATTTGTCTTATGATGGCCTCCCTCTCCTTAGGGAGAGGGTAGGGGTGAGGGGACAATTTTTTGTAAAGATTTATTAAAACAGTAGCAATTTTTATTATTGACGAGACTTAAAATGAAAGGAAGGTCGTAGTATGAACAAACACAGTAAAAAGTTAATGAATTTAATATGGGGATTGTAGGATTATGATGATTAATGTTGCAAAAATATACTCCACATTGGGTAACCCAAATTCACTTATTCCGCTTGCGGTGAAAGACCTTTCCGCAACAGCCGGAATGACTGCCGGTTCGTTTATTACCGGAAAAGAAGAAGGTCAGGACAGATTTATTGACGAAATCGGAACAGAGTTTATATGGCTCTTAGGAATTCCGATGTTCAAAGGGATTTTTAACAAAACTGTTTTCAAGGCTCTTGGCCTTGATTCAGAATTTGATGCAAGAAACCTGAAAGAAGCCGGAAATGATGTTTTTGAAAAGATTAAACAATACGCGCCTACAGAAGAGGTAAAAAAAGAGATTGAAAAAATAGGGGCTAATAAGAAACTGTTTAAAAATACTGTTGCTTCCAAATTCTTGGTTGCGACGGGACTTACAGTAGGTAGTTATATCGGTCTTACAAAACTTAAGCAAAAGTATACTGAAAAGAAAATCAGAGAAAACTTGATAGCAGAATATAATGCTAAGAAAGCAAAACAGGAAGATAAGTCTTCAACTCCTTCGTTCAAAGGTATTGGCAAGGTTGTTGAAAGTTTTGCATTCTCTCCTGTTAAAAACATGTATATTTTAGACGGGTTTATTACAGCCGAAAGACTAAAAGATTCAAGAAGCACGCAGGAATTTGTCGGATATGGTATTAAAGAAGGCGCTACGCTTTGCTTTATGTACTATGCCGGCGGTAAGATTCAGGAAATGCTGGAAAAAAGAGCCAAGGACAAGTATAACAAATCAATCGAACTTGATGCCAGAGTGCTTGAAGCCGGAGATTTGAAGAAAGCTTTTGAAGATGGCTCTGTTGAAAAGAGTTTGAAAGAATTTAAGGCTGCAAATACTTCTAACGTTAATTTGTACGAATTTTTGCATAAGAATCCGGATAACCTGATTGTTAAATCGGCTAAACAGTCTGATATTATAAAACATTACAAAAAGACGGATAAAATTGATACAAGAAAATATATCGACCTTAAGGATGTTGAAGGCGTGAATAATAAGATTCAGGAGCTTTATAAACAGTACAAGTCCGCTTTAGAAAAGGGTGATTCATCTGAAAAATTCTTCTCTGGAGTAAGAAAACTTAAGAGAAATTCTATTAAGATGAATATTGGCACTTGTATTTTTGCTCTTGGAGTTTTGACTCCTGCAATGATGGTTATGAAAAGATTCATGGGAAAAGAGGACAAGGAATTTCAAACCAAAAAAGATATCAGAGCGCAATTAATCAAGGAGGGAATTATTTCTTAGACAAAACCTGATATAATATTTGAACAAATTGAGAAAAATTTCGTTATACATATTATAAGGAGTCCTTATGAAAAAATTTCTTTTAGTATTATTGGCTTTGGGGTTCGTGTCAGGTAATGTTTTTGCTTTCCAACAGTACAGCTATGATCCTTATGGAAACAGAGTGTACCATGGAAGAACTCCGGGATTTAATGTCTATGACAAAAACGGCAATTTGAAAACAAAGGTCAGAGAGTTTTCGAACGGCAGAACTGTTGTTTATGACGGCAACGGCAACAAAACCCGCTCCTATGTTCCGAGACCTAATGGCAGAACTTATGTATATGACGGAGATGGTAACAAGGTTGGCTCAATCAGAAACCGCAATGTGCCGAATTATAATTATTATAACAGAGGCGGATTCGGCGGTATGCAGTATCACCCGGGATTGAATGGAAGAACTGTTAACTATGGGAACACAACAGTTAGATATGGAAAAAGCGGGATGTAAGTCCCGCTTTGCTTGTCTATTTTATTTAATCGCTTTTTTCGCCCTGCTCAAAGAATGCTCTTTGCCGAGGATTGCAAGCGTTGCTGTCATGTCCGCCCCGCAAAGCCTTCCTGTTACAGCAGCTCTTATTGCCCACATTGTGAACTTAGGCTTGTAACCCTTTTCCTTAAAGTCAGCCCTGAATTTTTCGAGCTTCTCGTGAAGGTTTTCTTCTGTCCATTCCCAGCCTTGAGCCTGC
>CANAXK010000158.1 GCA_947365485.1 uncultured bacterium | reverse complement strand
CCGACCGGCTGCAACTCGCACTCGCTTCATTTTTCGATTGTTGAAAAAAAAGAAGTTATGGATATCCTGCGTAAGAAAACCAACGACAAAATCCTAAAAGTCATAAAAAGCAGAGCTTTCTCTCCGATTGTGGACAAGTTTGAACGCTATAAAAAAGCCTTTATGGATGGCGAAGACGTGATATTCAGAGGCGCTCCGCACCTTGTTGTTGTCTCTTCACCTATTACAGCTCCATGCGCGACAGTAGACCCGATTATTGCGCTCTCATATATTGAACTCTACGCCCAACATCTCGGACTCGGCACCTGCTGGTGCGGCTATGCACAGCTCTGCATAAAAATATTTCCGGAGCTTTGTGAACTACTGGATATTCCGTCCGGCTACGCACCGGGTTATGCAATGCTTTTGGGCTATCCTGCTGTTAAATACCAGAGAACACCGCAGCCAGAGCCTTACAAAATCTCTGAAATAAGAGAAATAAAAGAAAAAGACTCCTGCTTCTTCTGCAAAGCAAAAAGAGTAATAACCAATTTCATCAGGTAGCTTGCATAAAATCCAAAATACGTTATAATAAAAGTAACAATCGGGTATCAAAGAGCGCTGGTTACACTCTTTGATTTTTAACTCCCGACTATGTTAGTTGAAAAGAACTAACACTATGATTATCATCATTAGTGCTAGTTCTTTATTATTGCATTTCTGCATAATTAATAAAATTAGCAATAATTCTATAATCATAAGCGATTCCTCCTTTCATCAAGTATTTTCCGAATTTCAAGTTCGTCCTTGAGAAGTTAGAATCCGAGAGTCCCGATTGTCACCATAAAAATTTTAATATAATCTCCGTTATATCACATCGTCCTAAAGGAGTAGTGCAATCCCTCTTCAAATTTGATAAAATAATTGTACAGATTATTCAGGAGGGGTTATGTCATTTGATGATGCATTGGTTATGATTTTAGCAGGCGGCGAAGGAAAACGCTTATTTCCATTAACACAAGATAGAGCAAAACCCGCAGTACCATTTGCAGGAAGATATAGAATCATTGATTTTGTACTCAACAACTTCATCAACTCAGGTTTCTTCAAAATCAAAGTCTTAACCCAATACAAATCAGACTCACTGAATAAACACATCTCAAAAGGCTGGGCGCTTTCGCCATTTTTGAACCAGTATGTTGACCTTGTTCCAGCTCAGATGAGAACCGGTGGAGTTTGGTACCAGGGAACGGCTGATGCTGTTTACCAGAACGCATTCCACATCCACGACGAAGAGCCTGACTATGTTTGCGTGTTCGGCGGTGACCATATTTATAAGATGGATGTGGGACAGATGCTTAAATACCACAAGAAAAACCACGCTGACTTGACTATTTCAGCAATCCCGATTCCGATTGAAGAAGCGCATGAGTTCGGAATCATTGAAGTGGACGAAAACTGGCGGCTTACGGGTTTTGTAGAAAAACCTCAAACCCCGCCAAAAGCAATGCCGAACAATCCAAAGATGTGCCTTGCTTCAATGGGGAATTATATTTTCAATAAAGAAATTCTGCTGAACGCGCTTGAAGAAGATTCAAAAATAGAAAACTCCAACCACGATTTTGGCAAAAACGTTATCCCGATGCTCTTAAGAGAGGGAAAGAATGTTTTCATCTACAATTTTAACGAAAACCATTTTCCGGGTATGACAGAAAAGGAAAAAGGCTACTGGCGCGATGTCGGATGTATTGATGCGTATTGGCAGGCGAATATGGATTTGCTGGACTACGAGCCGGAACTGAATTTGTACTCCAAAGAGTGGCCTATAAGAACCTTCAATTACAACTATCCGCCTGCTAAATTCATCTGGCAACAGGGTGATAGAGTCGGTATGGCAACAAACTCAATGGTGTCAGAAGGCTGTATCGTATCAGGCGGAATGCTTTCACGCTGCGTGCTCTCGCCAAAAGTAAAAATCAACAGTTATTCACAGGTTACAGACAGCATTTTGATGGAAAATGTAAATGTTGGCAGGTATTCTGAAATCAGAAAAGCCATCATTGACAAAAACGTCGACATCCCGCCTTACACCAAAATAGGTGTAAACCGTGAAGAAGACATTGCTCGCGGGTTTTACGTTTCAGAAGGCGGAGTGACAGTTGTTCCGAAGAACGCTAGGCTGTAAACATTACTAGGGTCCGATTGCTGCAGAGGTATCAATGCATTTTTGCGCAACGTCGTTCCAAACTCCAATTTTTTTGAAAAATTTCTTGTATGCCCATATATCAGCATTGTGTTGAGTAGTTGTAACCCGCGCGTGCTTATATACCCATTTTAAATCATTAACAGTAATATCATTATCAATTAGCTTGTTCTTGATTGACTTTGTAATATCAGCATCTGTCGTTGCTGATTCATCAGCTCTATATAAAGCTGCAATTTTATTAAATTCTTCTACCGTGGCAGAATCTTTCGCCGCAGCCGTTCCGTTAAAAATATCTCTGAAAGCAGTCGAATCCAGACGTGATTGAATTTTTGCATGCTCTTTGTAGGAACCGTCATTTCCAACTAAAAGCATATCTAACTCTTTTTGCGGCCTGTTTTCCATATATCTTTCGGCACGAGAAACCACACGCTCACATGCCCCAAGGGTTAACAAAGCTGCTGCCGCAACCGGCATAAATGTTTTCATCGATACTTTCATGTGAAATACTCCTTATATTGGCTATATTATATCACATAATATGTCTTTTGTACAAGCAAGCGCAACATCGGTCACAAAATCCATGTCAGCCTCCTCAATAATAAGTGGAGGATTGAAGTAAATCACGTCACCGAGCGGACGAAGAAGAACTCCTTTTTCGAGCGCCTTCTTGTAAATCTGATATCCTGTTCTCTTCGTAGAATCCAGAGGCTCTTTTGTTTCTCTGTTTTTTACAAGCTCGATTGCGTTTATAAGGCCGATTGAGCGCACCTCACCCACATTTTCAAGCGGAAGGAATTTCTCTCTTATGATTTTGTTGAAATAAACAGCGCGCTTGTTTGCTTTTTCGATTATCTGCTCATCCTTCAAAATCTTGAGCACCTCGATTGCAGCAGAGCAGGCAAGCGGATTTCCGGCGTAAGTATGAGAATGCATGAAGGCTTTTCCTTTCAAGTAATCATCATAAAACGCGTCATAAATCTTTTGTGTGGTAACAGCTATCGCCATTGGCATGTAGCCGCCTGTCAGACCTTTTGAAAGACACATTATGTCGGGGCTTACACCAGCATGATTGAATGCAAACATTTTCCCTGTTCTTCCGTAGCCTGTTGCGATTTCATCAGCAATCAAGTGTACATTGTATTTATCACAGAGCTCGCGCAGTTTTTTGAGATACAAAGGCGGATAAACCTTCATGCCGGCAGAGCCTTGTAGCAGTGGCTCAACAATGATTGCAGCAACTTCGTGAGCGTGTTTTGCAAAACTCTCTTCAGCTTTTTCAAAACACTCGCAGTGGCAGGTTGCCCCCTCACCCCAACCCTCTCCCTGAAGAGAGGGAGCGAAAGAGCAATGCCTCTCACACTTTTTCCCATACGGACAGCGGAAACAATCCGGCGCATCAATCCTTATTACATCCAGAAGCAAAGGCTTATACAATTCTGAATACAAATCAACTCCGCCAACTGCAAGTGCACCAAGAGTTTCACCGTGATACGCGTCAGAAAGCGCCATAAATCTTTTCTTCTGCGGGTTTCCGGTCTGGTAATGGTACTGAAAACTCATCTTTAAAGCCATCTCAATCGCAGCAGAGCCGTTGTCCGCAAAATTGAATTTGCACAAACCTTCCGGAATAACCTTCATAAGCTCCTGACAGAGCGTAATTGCAGGCTTGTGGGTAAAATTAGCAAAAATCACGTGCTCAAGTGAGTCAATCTGTTTTTTTACAGCCGCATTAATCCTCGGATTGCAGTGCCCGAGAAGATTACACCACCAAGAGCTTATAACATCCTTGTAGCATTTTCCGTTCACGTCATAAAGATTAATACCTTCTCCGCGCTCAATCACAATAGGCGGAAGGGTTTCGTAATCCTTCATCTGTGAACAAGGGTGCCAGATGTATTTTAAATCTTCTTTTTGCCAGTCCATAATTCCTCCA
>CANAXK010000157.1 GCA_947365485.1 uncultured bacterium | reverse complement strand
CGGCTAATTTAACCGTACCGTATAATAGCGGTATTGGTAAATCTTGGTTTGTTTGAGTTTGTAAAACCGCATTACCGTAAGTAGCGGAAGTATCGCCGTAGCTTGCTCCCTTTTTCCTTGTAAGCATAGATACAGATAAAGCAACGCCGCCGTAAATCACGGCCGCGCCAACATAACCTACTATCGTACCTATAGTTGCAAGTGTAGCGGTTGCCAAAGTTGCCCCCATAGCTCCCGCGACTGCGAAAAAAGCGGAAGTTATAGCGGTTGCTATCGCTGTAAATACTGCCATTATACCACCCTAAAACATTGGTAATTTCTAAAAATCTTCAGCCTGCTAATTTGCAGCGTATTATCCTTAAATACATGGACAATTTTGTCGTATTCATAATACACAGCAACATGCAGCTCATTGCGAAATCTTGTCGCAATGATATCTCCTTTTTGCAACTCATCCGGCTTAATTTCAATACAATGCTGCTTTAGCTTAGCAATTCCGTAAAAATAATTCTTATCATCATCCTTTGACCTTAATTTATATCTGGGTTTATCCGGATACAAAAATTGCACCGGGTAAAAACATCCCTGATATGTCCCATCTTGATTAAACATCTCATAAGGTCTGCCAACTTGTTTTAGTAAGTTATTAAAATTTTCCATTATCTTACTCCATTACGCGAAATATCCGCGCTACACCTTTATAACCAATTCTTCATACATTGTTGGGAATCCTCTAAAATTAGCCTGATTACCCAACTCTTTACACCTTTCAAAAGTCCTGTCACAAGATGTTTCTTCTCCTGTATAACCGCATCTGCAATCTTTGAAACGTCTAACCTGGCAGCCGGCACGGTATTTCATAACCGGACATTGTTTCTCATAGCCGCCCAAAGGTGTTTCAATATCCATGCTTGCGTTCTCATAATCCAGCTTAAGATTATTACACTTTCCTGCATATAATATTTGTTCCATGCCGGGTATGAGGTTATTTGTATTCACATCTAGAAAGACCAGAGTTAAAAGCGCGGGTGCATTTGTTATAACGTCTCCTCTTGCCCCGACAATACCGGATATCCCAAGAGCAACGTTAGAAACACCAATGTTTAATTTCGAAACACTTGAATTATCATCTTTGGTTATTTCACCGTGAGACAAAGGAGCCCCCAGGTATTCTTTTCCGTCATATCTTAGATTATCCAGGGTTTCATTATCTAAGATTCTCACGCTGCCGTCTTCTAATTCAATTTCTAATAATTTTCTCGGGATTATCTCGTCTTTCTCGACTTCCAAATAAGGATTGGCCGTTGGAAACACTTCTACGAGCTGCACCTGTAAAGTAGCATAACCCAAATAATCAATATCCATGCGCAAAGAATCTGAATCAAACCTTACATGGTACGTTTTACCATCTCCGCCTCTGGATTTTTCCCATACCCAATCAAAAGAACGGAAACGGCCGCGTTTTGCAATAAAAAAATCTTCCAATTTTTTACGCGCAATCGGGTCTTTATCAAATTTCAAAGTCCAGGATTTCTTAGGTCTGTCCCACCAAACTTTCATATTATTGGTTGCAGTGAATACATCATCAATAATTCTATAGAAATCTAAAGAGTTTTCGCACTCTGCCTCATGGTAAAAATCGAAATCCCCAACAGCTTCTACCGCCTATCGTCAATACATATTAACCCAAGCTCGCACTCTGTATAGCCAAGATTTTTGATATTTTGCTTAAGCTTTTCATCCTCAAAAAAGCAGCTATAAGTTTTATCGTTGCCGCCTTTATCTTTATCCCATTTCCATAAGAATCTACCGCCGCTCTGCATTACATCAATAAAAAATTGTTCTAATTTCTGACGTTCGCTGAAGTTTTTATCAAATTTGAGTGTAAAAGTTCTTTTCGGGTAAGTCCATTTAGGATATCTTTGCTCCTTACCCTTGTGCTTTTCATTAATCTGGGTCTCAAATTCTATTGCACTTGTATATGCTTCCTGGTATTCAAAATTAAAAGTTAATAATTCGGTCATATATTGCCTTTTGTAATTGCAACTTATTTATGGTTGCAAAATGTTCGTTTATAGTTTATAATGTTTTTATGAAGATAGATAAATTATTAGATAGATTTTTAAACAATCCCAAAGATTTGACTTTTGAAGAATTAGTACAAGTCTTAAAATATTATGGTTTTAATGAGGTTAAAACAGGTAAAACGTCTGGGTCGCGCTGCCGGTTTTGTAATGAAAATAAAAGGATTATAACCTTTCACAAGCCACACCCTAAAAATATTATTAAACCTTATGTAATAAAAGATATAATTTTTGCACTAAAACAGGAGAACTTAATATGAACAACAACACATTAAAATATAACGGCTATGAAGGCTCAATAGAATTTGATACCGATAATAATATTTTATATGGTAAAGTTCTTTTTATTGACGACTCTGTTTCTTATGAAGGCAATACTATTGCGGAATTAAAAGAAGATTTCAAATTGGCCGTTAATGATTATATTGCAACTTGTAAAGAAGTAAACAAGAATCCGCAGAAATCATATAGCGGAACATTTAATATTCGTATAGGAAGTGAAACACATTATATATTGGCTCATGAAGCACAATTGAATAATGTTTCTCTAAATTCTTTTGTTAAAAGCATATTAGATAAATACATAAATGATTTAGGTTGTAAATGTTAGACAATTAAATACGGTTAAGAATCTATGAAAAAACTATTAACAATATTATTTTTAAATTTAATATTATCCATGCCGGTTTTCTCTGAAATATTGAAAGCCGGCGTGGAATACACTGTTGATTCTGCGCGTTTGGTTGCATTTCAGGATACAAAAGTCAGAATCCCGGTTAAAGAGTTTTGGCAGGAAAGACACGACACAATGTATTACAGCAATGTGTTGCGTTGTATTCCAGCAGGCCTAACCCATGATACATTTTCCCAACCGAGAAGAATAGTACCTTTTTATGAGAACGATGAGCTGTCTTTTTATGGTATTCAGTATGATGATACGCCTGAAAAGAAATATTATTATTCTCCTAAAGGTTATTTGCTTAAATACGAAGTGAATACATTTGACGGTAATTATCCTTACAAGACAGTAGCTTATGACATAAAAGGCAGGTTAATAAATATTAATCTTGCTGTGTCAGAGGACGAAGCTTTTGTATTTGACAGAAACAAAAAGTTGTTAATACATTGGATAGGTCAAAACGGTTTTGATAATGATGGGAATCTTAGTTTAACTAGACACCTTTAACAATATCTCTCATCTGGTGATTATTATTTTTAATACTATCCCTCACCAGAGGAATACCGCTTTGTTTCATCCAATTCATAAACATTTTTTGCCCCTGCTGCGGGTCTAAACTTTGAAAGACAGGTGTTATGTTGTTCATAATTACCGGCTGCTGCGTACTATTATTACCTGGCTGCAAGTTGTTATTTTGAGCCTCGCCTTGAGATATCAAACCCCACAAATTCTTTTGTTGCAAAGGATTCAAAACCATTTCTGAACCATGCGCCATTATTGGCACAGGTTGATTATAATTCCCGGGGACAATACCGCCGTCAGCAAAAAAGCCCTTAATAAAACTCGCAGCAGTTCCAACTAAACCAAGCCAGCCTCCGCTGCCTTTATTTTCAGACAAACTATCAACACCATTTTTAAAATTTAAAAGTGCTTTTTGGGCTATCATTTCAGCAATCATTCTGGCAAAAGCAGATTTTATATCAGCAAAAAGATTTAAACAGCTTTCTCTAAAAGTTTGATTTCCTTTTAAAAATTCACTTAAATTATCTTCAAAAGTGTTGCCGATTTGACTAAACATATCACGCCAGTCTTGTAATTCAGCTTGAGTTGCTTCATTGGTTAGTTTTAACTTCTCATTTTCATATTCAGCTTGTAATATTAATTTTTGCTGCTGGATTTCTTCAAATTTTCTTAAATCATTTTGGTAAAATTCTGCTTGGCGGTTCAATCCCTCAAGCTTAATATTATATTTCTTTTCTTCAAAATCCAACAGGTTATTATAATATTCCTGATTAGTTATTAGTCCGCGCTCTTTATCTAATTCCAAAGCGTCTTTTTTATGCTGCAAGTCAAGATTTGCTAGAGCCGCTT
>CANAXK010000156.1 GCA_947365485.1 uncultured bacterium | reverse complement strand
AAGACTTAAAAACTGCGGGTGTTGAATAATTTGTATTGATTGAAATGGACATAACAAACCTTTCTATATATATAAAAACATCTCAGGCAAAAAAATTGCTAAGTGCCTTGTTTATATCTTATGCTATAATGTTACTTAACAGATGGGAGTATTGTATGTCAGATAAGAAGACCTTAATTTTAATCGACGGACACGCGTTAGCATACCGCCAGTTTTTTGCACTGGAAAGAACCGGCATGAAAAACTCGGAGAACCAGCCAACCTGGGCTGTCTACGGTTTTTTTAAGGCAATATTTGACCTGCTTTCCAAAATACACCCTGACTTTATTGCTGTAGCATTTGATGTGGGAAGAAGAACCTTTCGTACTGAAAAATATGAAGAATACAAAGCCAACCGCGAAGCCATGCCGGATACCTTGAGAAGCCAGCTCGGCGTGATAACAGAAGGCCTGGAAGCCTTTGACATCCCTATTATCACAAAAGAAGGGTTTGAAGCAGATGACGTTATCGGCACAATTTCTAAAATCGCATGCGAAAACGGACATAAAATACTTATCCTGACAGGTGATCAGGACAGCTTTCAGCTGATTGATAAAGACGGTTGCATCAAAGTCCTTATCCCGTCCAAGGGTGAACTTGTTGAATACGATTGGGATAAGGTTTATGAAAAACTCGGGGTTTATCCAAATCAGGTTACTGATTACAAAGGCTTAAGAGGTGATACTTCTGATAATATCCCGGGGATTAAGGGTATCGGAGAAAAGACTGCGCAAAAACTTCTTAACCGCTATCCTGGTTTGGAAGCTGTGCTTGCCGATTGCGAAAATATACCTGAAAAGGCTGTAAAACAAAAGATTTGTGACCAGAAAGATATTGCAATACTTTCAAAAGACCTGGCAACGATTATTCGGGATGTGGATATTGATTTTGATATAAACGCGGCATGCGTTACTCTGCCGCAAATCGACAAGGTGTCTGCGTTTTTGAGAAAAATGCAGTTCTATACTTTTATCAAAAACATTGATAAGATTTTGGCTTCGTTTAATTCAGCAGAGGCTGTGCCGGAAACAAATTTGAGCCTGTTTTCTAAACCTCAGGACGGATTTGTGCAGCAAAATTTCTTTTCGCAAGCAATAAAAGAAACGGTCGAAGATACGGACTTTGAGTATGAAGAAGTCAATGACTCCAACAAAGATTCTTTTCTTGAAAGTCTTAAAAAATCAGAACGCATTGCAATCAAGCTCTATTCAACAGAGGGCGCGATATCATCTGCTGCTGTATGCTACGGAAAAAGCTTCTATTTTTCAGAGGCTTATATCGAGGACTTGAAGCCAATTATTGAAAACCCTGAAATCAAAAAAGTAGGCTACGATGCTAAATCTGATTATCACTTGCTTTTAAATAACGGATACTCTCCAAAGGGCTTGGAATACGATGTTTTGCTTGCAAGCTATGTAAAAGACCCGAATCGTAAACACACGCTTGACGCGCAGGCGCTTGATTTTCTGAACCACATTTTAACCCAGAATGAGGGTGTGAAGACTTCTTGTGATGAAGCGTATACAATATTCAAGCTCTACGATTACTGGCAGAAAAATCTTGACGAGAAGGAGCAAAAGCTTGTCAACGAGATTGAAATTCCGCTCACTCTTGTGCTTGCAAAAATGGAGCATAACGGGGTTGCGATTGATTGCGATTACTTGAAAGAGCTTTCTTCATATATGACCGAAAAGCTTGCAGAGCTTGAGGATTTAATCTATCAGCTTGCGGGCGAGCCGTTTAACATAAACTCTCCGCGTCAGGTCGCTTATGAGCTTTTTGATAATTTGAATATTAAAACCAAGAAGAAAAAATCGCGCTCAACAAGCGCAGAGGTTCTGGAAGAGCTTGCGCAGGATTACGAGATTTGTGACTATATTTTGCAGCACAGAAAGTTTTCCAAGCTGAAATCGACTTACACAGATGTTTTGCCTACGCTTATCAGCAAGCGCGACAGGCGAATACATACGACTTATAATCAGGCGCTTACTGTAACAGGACGTCTTTCATCTTCCAATCCTAATTTGCAGAACATACCGATAAGAACGGAAGAAGGGAACAAAATCCGCTCTGCTTTTTGCGCTATGGACAAAGAAAATTCGCTAATTCTTTCTGCTGATTATTCTCAGATTGAATTGCGGCTTCTTGCTCATGTTTCAGAAGACAAGAACTTAATCCAAGCTTTCACTTCCGGCGAGGATGTGCATACAATGACAGCGTCAAAAGTCTTTGGTGTTCCTCTGGATAAGGTAAAAAAGGAGATGAGACGAAGTGCTAAGGCTGTTAACTTTGGTATTGTTTACGGTCAGTCTAAATACGGGCTTGCAAAGAATCTCGGTATCTCAAACGACGAGGCCCAAGATTTCATCGACAAGTATTTTGAGACTTATCCGGGTGTAAGAGATTACATGAGCCGTGAAGTTGAGTTTGTAACTGCCTACGGGTATGTAGAAACAATGTTTGGGCGCAAGCGCTATCTTGCAGCGGAGCTTCACAGCCCTAATTTCCAGATAAGGGAGTTTGCGCAGCGTGCTGCTATTAACCAGCCTCTGCAAGGCTCAGCTGCTGATTTAATAAAAATGGCGATGATTGAAGTTGACAGGCAGCTTGAAAAGCGCAAGCTTAAGACAAAAATGATTATGCAAGTGCATGACGAACTTGTGTTTGAAGTGCCAAAAACAGAGCTTGAAGAAGTAAAAGCGCTTGTTCTAAAAGCCATGGAGTTAGACCAGCCGTTGAAGGTGCCTCTAATTGTTGATATCAATTGCGGCAGCTCATGGCGTGAGGGGTAAGGAGGCAGCTAAGCAGCTGGGCTGGAGCACCGCTCTGTAGATGAAGATTTGTAAAAACATGTGAATAACATTTGAATTAATCCTGTCTTATTGCTAATCTGGTATAAGTAGGGGAGTGGTTATGCCAACATCTTATTCAACAAAAAAGAAAACACAGCCGGAAGATTTATCGCAGCTAATGCCTCAAAATATTGATGCAGAAGAAGCGATTCTCGGTGCTATTCTCGTGAATCCGGCATGTATGAACAAAATTGTAGAACACCTTAGACCGGAATCTTTTTATAAACCGGCTCACAGGTATGTGTACGAAGCGATGCTCCAGCTCTATAACGGCGAAGACAAGATTGATATTGTATCAGTCTCAGACATGCTTAATATCAATCAGAAGCTGGAACTCGTTGGCGGGCGTGCGTTTGTCAATGACTTGAGCTACAAAACTATTACCACTACTAACGTTGAATACTACTCAAAAATCGTTCAGGAAAAGGCGATTAAGCGCTCACTTATTAATGCCGGCTCTGAAATCGTATCTTCCGGCTATGACTTGAACCCGATAGAAGAATCCTTAGAGCTTGCAGAAAAGCTTATATTTGACATCGCCTCTCAAAAAGCGTCAAAATCTCTAGCGCCAATCAAAGACATTGTCTACGATACTTATGCCAAGATTGAAGAACGTTACAACAACAAAGATAAACTGACAGGTGTTCCGACAGGATTCTACGATTTGGATGAGATGACAAACGGGTTGCAAAAATCTGACCTTATTATCCTTGCTGCACGTCCTGCAATGGGTAAAACAGCGTTTGCGCTCAACATTGCACAGAATGTTGCGCTGCGTGCAAATGTTCCTGTTGCTGTGTTCTCGTTAGAAATGTCAAAGGAGCAGCTTGTTCAGCGTCTTTTGTGCTCCGAAGCTGAAATCGACACGCAGAGATTGAAGACCGGTAACATGCAGGCAAAAGATTGGGAAAAGCTGGCTGTTGCGATGAACAGTTATTCAGAAGCTCCGATTTACATTGACGATACTGCGGGATGTACTATTACTGATTTGAGAGCAAAATGCAGGCGTCTTGCAATGGCTGAAAAGAATCTCGGATTAATCGTAATCGACTATTTGCAGTTGATTGAGGGTACCGGACGTGAAGACCGTATGCAGCAGATTTCAAGTATTTCAAGAGGTCTTAAAATACTTGCCAAGGAATTGAATGTTCCGATTATTTCGCTTTCGCAATTGTCACGTGCGGTAGAAAGCAGAACAGACAAGCGCCCTATGCTTTCTGACTTGAGGGAATCAGGCTCTATCGAGCAAGACGCGGACATTGTAATGTTTATTTATCGTGAC
>CANAXK010000155.1 GCA_947365485.1 uncultured bacterium | reverse complement strand
CGCGTCAACAGCTTCGTAAGCCTCTTCAATCATGTTCGGACGCAAAGACCTGTGAGTTTGCTCCCTGTCCCACTTGCAGCCGTTTTCGCTGCGCAAAACCGCTATTATGTCTACGAGTTTTTCTAAGTTCGGATATTTCATAAACTGATTATACTACAAATCAGTTGCGAGCGGTAAGCATTTTGTACCCGAGCGTGAGCCCGCCCAATACTCCGGCTGTGATTCCGCCGTATTTTAAGGCTTTTTTCCACTGGATGTTTGTTCTTGTGTTCTTGATAATATTGAATATTTCGTCGCTTAATCCTTCCGGCTTAACAAACTTCTTGGACTCTCTGTCCCAGCATTTTTCGGTAAAGTTCTTGAACTGACGGGTGTTGAAATCGTTTGTGCGGCTAAGATGCTCTTTTAGTGATTTCTTTGTGTCAGCAAGGTTGCTTGAAGTCACACTGTTCAATGCGTCATCAAGTGTGCAGTTTAAGTTTTTGCAGCAAGCCTCTGCAACATCTTTGTTTTTGTTAAGCAATTTTTTCAACGCCTCCGTATCTTTAACTTTGTCTATTTTGCAGAGAATGTTTTTTGCCTGGGTGTACAAAGTCTTCTGGTCCTTATCAAAATTTTTCTTCACATGATTATCAAACGCCATTTTTGCAAAACTATCCAACGCCTGCCCGCTTTTGTTAACCGGATACCTGTTTTTTAGAAACCCGACTGTGCCTCCGCCAGCAAACCCGAGCGCTGCCATGGCTAAAGTTGACGGCCCTTTGCTTTTTGCCGGCTGCGGAAACGCCCCTGCGTCCTGTTGATACATTGTCTGATAAGCCTGAGGGTTTGTACCCATGCTATATGGATTTGTCATACACACTCCAAAAGTTACTACACTGTATTTATATAAAGTATTTTTTTACCAAAAAATTGCGTCCGAAATTTACAAAGCTTAATAATTGAATTGACAAATATGATTTATAATTGTATTATATTCATGTGTTTATTATTGAGGTGTGTATGAACTGTATTGTGCCGATAGAAAAGAGTTCAACCGGTTATAAAAGCTGTTTTAAAGCCAGCCCGTCAAGAATTGGATATATGAATGTTAAGGGGTATCAAGATGCATTAAAATACTGGGAAATGCTCAAAAGTGCCAAATATCTGGACGCTCATACTGATAATTATACAAATAGAATGATTAGACAGGAAAATTATTCTTTTCTGGATAAACTGACGGGTTATACTGATAAGTCTGAATTTATAAGAAAATTTTGCGAATTTACAGGTTTTCCAAACCTAAGAGATATTAGTAATAAGATAGAAAGAACTTTTAAAGAGTGTCTTAACAGGATTGCAAATTCTGAGTACGGGCCTTTTGATATCGTTGATTCCGGATACGATCCGACCTGTTCTGTAAGTTTAAAGAAAGCTTTTCCGGGAAGCGATTTGGACAAAGGTTATGTGATTATAAAAGGCGAAAGTTCTTACACAAATGATACAGAGCTGGTTAATCAATTTAAAGGCAAACTGTGGGAGCAGCTGGATAATCGGATTGTGAGCCAAAACCATCCGGAAACATCGATTGATGTTTACACAAAAAAACAAGTAAAAGAAAAATTGGATGATGTGGCTTCTACGGTTAGTCTCATAAGGTATAAACCGGGTTTTAAAACTTTTCTTTCCTGCCTTTTGGGTCCTATTGGTGCCGGAGTCGGGTATGCAACAGACGTTGCTCTTAGAAATTCAAATTTTTATAATTTAAAACATTCAACTCAAACAGATCCGTATGAAGCAGCTCTGTTTAACAGGACTCTTGCAAAATATCTGCCGTCGGGTAAAAAAGAAATGTTTAAGAATTTCGCATTTTTTATAGAAACAGTTGCTGCAAATCTGGAGCGTGATTCTTACGGAAAATATGATTCTCTATTTTCTGAGATTAAAGAATCTCCATTTGTACAATACTCAAATGTGACCCAGATTGAAGCATGGCAAAACCGCATAAATAACGGATATCTAAAATCAAAGTTCCGTAATCGTGAAGAACTTGAGTGGGATTTTGACCACATGTCGCTTGAAACAAAATATGATTTGGTAAAAGATGTAATCAAGTCTGCTTCTAATGATCAGAGCACTAAATTCTCAAAGTATTTTAAAAACGATGATGACATAAAAGAACGATATACAAGATTATTAAACAGTCTAAGATAAAATGAAGATTCAAACCCAATACCAACCAATAAATACCCGTATTTGTTTCAGGAAACAGGAACAAAATATTTGTGCTGCGCAGAATCCCCCAAAAACTAATAAAACAAAATTGATTGCATACTCTTCCTGTGTCGGCGCAGCTGCAATCTGCGGTGCTGTTGTTGCACACAAGACTCTGCCTGACAGATATATAAAACAGCTTGCGCGTGATTTGTCGGTTGAATTGAAAGAAGAAATCAAGCCCGCAAACTTAAAATCGGTTATGCGAAAAAAGGATTTTATATCTGAGATAAAAAAACTCAAAGAGCAAAACTATGTTGCGAGCCCTGAAAACATCAAAAATGGGATTTTTAGAGCGGATTTGCATTCGCATTCCAACTTCTCGGACGGAACACTTTCTGTGAATGAGATTCTGAATCAGGCGGCCGAATATGGAGATAAGCTTCAGAAAGTCAATGGCAAAAAGTTTATATTTGCGCTCTCTGACCATGACGGCACAGAGGGGGTAAAAGAGGCGTTGAAAATTATAGCTAAGAATCCGGAAAAGTTTAAAAATATCAAGTTTGTTCCTGCAGCTGAATTGAGCTTTCCTATTGAATGCCACCCTGACAGCAGCAGATTTAAACGTTACGGAAACAGCGTTGAGATGGCTGAAATGCTTATTTATAACATAAATCCGTTTTCTGAGAACTCGAAAAACTATTTCCAACACCTTTATAACAAAAGAAAAGACGGGATTCGCGAGAGCATTCAGCTTGCTAACTCCAAACTTTCGGGATACAAATTTTCAGTGGCTGAATACAATAAGTTCTGGAGACCAAAGGATGATGGTCGTTATTGGGGAATGCACATGCACTGGAATATATTTCATTATCTTAATTTGAAAACAAGAATTGCCGATGCTGCAAAAGCTCAGAACAAAGATGCAGATGTTTTATTTGATGAGATAATGACCTATTTTTCTAAAAACAAGATTAGCAAAAACGGGCAAAATCTTGATAGATACTTTCTTAATAAAAATATTCCTAAATCCGGAGAAAGTTACGACAAAAGGATAGTTGACTTGAAATACGATATTTGTCCGGAGAAAAAAGGAATGCTTCTTTATGCTCCTTACCAGAGCTCTTTTGAACAGATTGCAGAGTTTGCAGAAAAAGAGGAGGCATATTTAGCCTTTGCCCACCCGGGTTTTACAACCCAAAGCATGAAGCCTGATTCAATGCTCGAAATTATGCGCGGATTTGTTAGAAATTCAGGCAGACTTAAAGCTGTTGAGAAATTCCATCAGGCTTACCCTCTTGAAAATATTACTAAATCAGAAATCGAGGAGTGCAATAAAGTTTTAGACGAATTGGGGTTGATTAATATCGGCGGAAGAGACAATCACAGCCTTAACTTTACAAAATTTACTGCTTAACCTTGTGTTTTTTACTCCCTTTATTGTATAATCACCATATACTTTTATGAGGAGATTTGGAAAATGAAAGTAAGTGTAAAAGTGCCGGCAACCTCGGCGAATATCGGACCTGGTTTTGACTGCCTTGGCTTGGCGCTTCCTATATACAATACGATTACTATTGAAGAAACAGTTTTACCCGGCACAGGAATTGAAATCAATTTGATGAGCGAAGGCGAAGAAGTCATTGATGAGATGATTTTTGATAATATTCCGCGCGATGAGAATAATATTGTATATAAAGCAGTTGAAATGCTTTACAACTCAATCGGTCAGGAGCCTTCTGAACTCAAGATTAATATCCAATCCCAAATCCCGATTACACGCGGCTTGGGAAGCTCTGCAGCGGTTGTTGTAGGCGGCTTGATTGCTGCTAACAAGCTTTTGGGCTCACCTGCTGATGAGACAGCACTGCTTTCACTTGCAACAGAAGTTGAAGGACATCCGGATAACGTGGCTCCTGCAATTTTGGGCGGGTTTGTTCTTGCTTCCCAGGAAGATGACGGCTCAATTGTTTACAGAAAACTCGATTGGCCAGAAGATTGGGACATCACTGTTTGTATTCCGGATTTTGAATT
>CANAXK010000154.1 GCA_947365485.1 uncultured bacterium | reverse complement strand
GTATAATGTAACACAATGAGTATTGTGTTACATTAGAGGTAACAAAATTATTTAACGCTCCTTGAGTGGCAAATCGCGATTGCAATTGCATCCACTGTGTCATCAAGTTTGGGCAAAACATCCGTCTCAAGAGTTATCTTCACCATCTGTTCCACCTCTTTTTTATCGGCTCTTCCGTAGCCAGTAAGCACCTGTTTGACTTCCATCGGAGTGTAGCTGTATGTCGGAACATCAAATTTCTCAAGCACGGTGAGGATAACTCCGCGCGCCTCTGCAACAGGGATTACGGTCTTCTGGTTCTTGAAAAAAAACAGGTTTTCCACAGAAGCGCAATCCGGTTTGTATTTGTCAACTACAAACGAAAGGTCGTTAAATATCTCAAGCAGGCGCTTTGAATCACTCAAGCTCTTATCCGTCTGAATTGAGCCGGACGCCAAAAGCTCGATATTACTCCCGTCAACCTCTATTAACCCGTAACCCACAATCGCCATGCCGGGGTCGATTCCCAAAATTTTCATAACGGAATTATAACAGGAACTTTACATTTGTGCAAACTTTCGTGACAAAAGAACTCATTCGCGCTATGATATCTAAGGTACGTACAAAAAAGAAAAAGGTTTTTTAAATGAAAAACACACAAGATATGGTTATCGGAATCCCGCGCGGGATGTCATTCTACAACAATTACCCGTTCTGGTACGGATTCTTTTCAAGCCTCGGAATAAAAATAGTATTATCAGACCCTACAACAAAACAAACTATGTCAGAAGGCTCTGCGCTCGTTGTTACAGAGACCTGCCTTCCAATAAAAATTTATCTGGGACATATTTTGAACCTCATCAACAAAGGGGTTAAAAACATCTTTGTCCCTTCGCTTCAATCAGTTGCACCAAAGATTTACAACTGCTCCAAAATCCGCGGTTTGCCGGATTTGGTCAGAAACGTTATCAAAGCAGACATAAATATCATCGAGCCGACACTTGATAAATCGTCAAAGAATCAGGGTTTGTACGCATTCCTTGAAGAAGCGGTTAAACCTTTTGGCATCACTAACGCAGAAGACATCAAAGCCGCTTCAAAGCAGGGCTGGAAGGTTTACAACAACTTTCTTGTAATGATGCGCTCAGGTATGGGCTACAAAAAAGCCATCAATTACGCGCTTCAGGGCAAAGTGTTTATCGAAAGCCCTTCAAACTCTGCGCCAATAAATGTTGCGCTTGTTTCTCACGGGTACAATATTTACGACGAGCGCGCGTGCATGAAGATTTTTGAAAAATTAGAAAAAATGGACGTCAAGGTATTCACTTCGCTCCAGCTCACAGACGAGCAGATGGATGAAGGTATTGCATCGCTAGGTCAGAAACGCTACTGGGCAAACGAGTACGAAATGACAGGTACAGCAGGGCATTATCTAAAAGATAACAAAATCGACGGTATTGTGACTCTTAATGCTTTTGGCTGCGGCCCTGATTCGTTGATGATTGAAAGAATCACAAGAAAAGCAAAAGAGGCTGGAAAGCCTATTCTTTCTCTAACAATTGACGAGCACACCGGAGAAGCAGGGTTCATTACCCGTCTAGAAGCATTCATTGACATGCTTTACCGCAAAAAACGTTCAAAAATTATCAACAAAATCTCAATGCCTGAGTACGATTACGTTCCTCAGACAAATATTTGCGACTCATTGTTTGTAGAAAAGAAATAATGATAGACTTCAAATCAACATTAAAGATGGCTATAACTTCGCTTAGAGTCAACAAAATGCGCTCCGCCTTAACGAGCCTCGGCGTAATTATCGGCGTAAGCGCAGTAATCATAATGCTTGCAGTCGGCTCCGGCGCAAGCAAAAAAGTTACCCAGAACATGGAAGCAATGGGGACAAACCTTTTAACCATCCGCTCTGCTTCTGCAAAGTCAGGCGGGGTGCACATGGGGATGGGCACAAAACCCACGCTTACCTCAAAGGATGCAGTAGCGCTTGAGAAGAATGTAAGCAACATACTCGCAATATCCACCCTATCATCCGAGGGCAAGCAGCTGACATACGGAAACCAGAACTGGTCCACAACGGTTTACGGAATCCAGCCTTCTTATTTGTTTATCAAGAACTACGAAATTGATTCCGGCAGAGGCTTTGTGCAGGAGGATCTTCAAAACAGTGCAAAAGTCGCAATCTTGGGAGCGACAGTCGCTACAGAGCTTTTTGGAGATGTTGACCCGATTGGAAAAGTCATAAGGGTGGGCAACATTCCGTTCAAAATAATCGGGCTTTTAAAGGTAAAGGGTCAGTCAGGGCCTTTTGATCAGGACGATTTAATCTTCATCCCGATAACAACCGCGCAGAAAAAAGTTTTCGGGACGGATTTTCCCGGAACAGTCAGCCAGATTGTGATAAAAGGTCAGGACGCTGACACATTAGACCAGACAACAGAGGAAATAACCGAAATTCTGACCGCAAGGCACAATATCGGGAAGCATCAGGACAAGGATTTTGAGATAAGAAACTCCGCTGAATTTCAGGAGAGGATGAAATCTACGGTTCAGACCTTTGCAATCCTGCTCGCTTCAATTGCGTCTGTTTCGCTTCTGGTAGGCGGAATCGGGATTATGAACATAATGCTCGTATCAGTCACAGAGAGGACAAAGGAAATCGGGATAAGAATGGCGATTGGCGCGCGCATAAGCGATATTCGCTGGCAGTTTTTGATAGAATCCTTCCTGCTTTCAATGATAGGCGGTTTAATCGGCGTGGTGGTCGGAGTTATTGGATCGTTTCTCATAACGGTTTTTGCGCCGTCAATGACAATATCGATATCTATGTTTTCAATAATCCTGTCTCTGGGATTTTCAGGGCTTGTTGGCGTTGGGTTCGGCTACTATCCGGCTTATAAGGCTTCTTTGCTCAATCCAATTGACGCTTTGAGGTATGAATAGTTATTTAAATTTATAGCCTTTAAATATTGGGGTTGAATAATTGTTTATTGCATATATTATTTAAAAAATCTTTTCATTGTTTTGCCAATACCGCTGTTAAAGAACTCGGCAACTTTTTCATGTGTTTTGGACAAGCTCTTATTAAGCAAAGTTCCTGCAGTCTCTTGATTCATCAGTTCTGAAAAAGAAAAATAAATTTTTGATAAAACTCTTGCTCTATTATAAAAATCCTCATCGGGAATACTATCCTGCATCAACCTTCTGGTTAGGCTGGCAAGAAGAGTGTAGGCCTTGAGTGTAATTTTCTCTTCTTCCAGATAAGCTTTTTCCTTCACTGTACCAAGGGATTGCGCACGCTTTTCGGCAAGTTCTTTGCCAAAATAAATTGACCTGTCTCCGAGAAACAGATAGTCTTTATTGGTGGAATCCTGAACATATAGCAAAGAAATTATGTCCTCAAATTCAGGTTTGTGCAATTTTGTATAATGTTTCCGGATTGATTTCCATTCCGACAAGTCCTTTTCACCCTCATCATCAAGCTGCATTGAGATATGCGCAATTCTGAAATTAGAGTCTTTTATGTCATCAGAGATGACGTTTTTATACCCAGTAAATACTGGAGTTGAACAATTATTTATTTTCATATTTAAATTAAACCCTATAAAAAATAATTTTGCTATTAGTGTAAAAATATTCTATAATAAATTTATGAATAAAAAAACTGTTTTTGCGGGGAGTTTTTATCCTGAAGCCCCTGAAGAATTAAATAATTTGTTAGATTCATACAAACAAAAGATAAACATAGATTACCGCACAAAAGCGATAATCGTGCCTCATGCCGGCTATGTCTATTCAGGCCACGCTGCAATGGCAGCATACCAGTATCTTGAAGCGAGCGAAAACATATTCATAATCTCGCCTTCACACCACGAAAGCTTCAACAATATTGCGCTTCCGGAATACTCGTTTTTCGAAACCCCGCTTGGCAATCTTGAAGTAAACAACAGGCTGATAAAAGAAATCGCAGAAAAATTCCCTTGCATAATCGCAGACGAGGTTTTTGATAACGAGCACTCAATAGAAGTCCAGCTTCCGTTTTTGCAAAACCTGTTTTGCCCGCAGAGACAGAGTGCGGTTGATTTTGTAAAAAACCTGAAAAAAATCGGCAAAAAAATAAAAATTGTTCCGGTACTTGTTGGAAACTGTGACTACAGGCTGATTTCTGATTTGATTTCCGAGTACTGGGAAACATCTTCGTTTGTAATCTCATCAGACTTGAGCCACTATTACCCGCAGCAGCA
>CANAXK010000153.1 GCA_947365485.1 uncultured bacterium | reverse complement strand
TAAGGCAACTCTTGAGTACCCGAAAGTTAAATCACAAAAAGAATTTCAGACGGTTGTGCTTCTGCATTCTCTCGGCTACTCATCCGGCTGGTGGGAGACTTTGCCACGGGAGCTTATGGATAAAGGGTATGCGGTTTTGAGGATTGATCTTCGGGGGCATGGAGCGAGTGTTTACAGCGGGAAGCTGGTTCGAACTTCCTGGAAAAGTATGACAAACAGCGCTTATGCAAAGTATCCGGACGATGTGGTTAAGGTTATTGAGACTGTTAAGGCTGAAAACAGCAAAAAAGTATTCTTCAATAGCTGGGCGATTGTGGGCTCTGATATCGGGGCAAGCACAGCGATTCTCGTTGCTGACAAGATTGCGTATAAGCCGAAAACCCTTGTGCTTTTATCTCCTGTGGTTGAAACAAAAGGGCTCTATGTTCCGGTTAAGTTTGCCAACCTTGATATTGACGTTTTCTCAATCTCCGGTACGGGTGATATGAGTGGCGAAAAAGCGCAGGATTACCTCAAAAAATTTGCGCAGGCGACTTTTGCAACATACACATCAATTTCGCGCTCTTGCGGCATGCTTATGCTGAAGAATGACCAGATTCTTTCCAAAGTTATTACAGCATGGATTTCAGAGTACCTGAAATAAGTTTATCTGATTTTGTAATCTCTTTTAGTTTGCCGTAAATCTTGCCCTTTTTGGTGGAGTTAATAATATCCAGAACCATGTCTTCCATAATTGCGCATTCTTCTTTCCAGGAAGCTGGTTGCGAATCTTTCCACTTGTGGAGCGCTTTTCTGAAATCATCGCCGTCAATCATACAGTTGTTTGTGCCGATTAGCTTGGTGTACTTCTTAGTAAACCATTGGTTAAACCCTCTGTATGTTTCGGTAATTAAATCTGAGGCAAGCTGGGCGTTGGTAAGTATTATTTCCATGTCCTTGAATACGTTTTCACTGTACTTGGCTGACATGATTTTTGCTGCGTTCGAAATCTTGCCGGTGTTAACCCCGAACCCGCAGAGCTCAACCCCTGATTTTGCTCTCTGGGTTGCCTGTGCAAGGTCTTGCATTATACCTGCTGACCCGCTTGTGTCAAAGAATAGCTTTTCACAAGAGTATCCGCCGTAAGCGCAAACTAATTCAATGAACAGAGCTTCAATCGGGTAGTCAATGTTTTCTGTTTTGGATTCAAATACTGCACCAAGGAAGTCTCCTCTTGGATCAAGCGTTATAAAGTTTACATCCCTTGAATGATGCCAAGGTTTTCCTTTTGCCCTGTACAAATCATTCATAACCTCAAGATTGGTCGCGTGCCCGCACTCGTGGGAAGTTGTAGCCTGCTTGTTGTATTCAGGCATTTGCGGAAGCGAAGTTCTTCCGGTTGCAAGCTGCAGGTACGCTTCAATAAACTCGCCAATTGAGGCCTTTTTCTTTCCGCGCTCAAGCATTATCTGCTCGGTCTTTTCGATGAGTGATTTGATTTCAACAAAAGACATGTATTCGGTCAGCTTCACAAGCTTGTCGATTAGATGCTCCTTGTCTGCAAGAGTCCTGTATGCAAGCGGGAGCTTTCTTTCTGCAATCCTGTGCGTCAAAACTTCTTTTCTGGATTGCTTGTTATGCGCAGGTGTGTCAACAACCAGCCTCTGGTCAAATCCTTTTACAAAGACCGGAAGCGCGTCTACGAAATACTCGTTTGTTGAACCTAACACAAGTATGTTGAGGTTTTCAGCTTCTGCTGCTGCCATTTCTTTTGCAAGCTGGGACATTGCCTGCTTGTAGCCCGGAAGATACGGACCTGAAAATGCAAATTCTTCAAAGTTGTTAACGTAAATGATTGCAGTTTTGTGCTCGTTCTGCACTGCAGCTTTCTTTGCGTCGGCAAAAATTTTTGACATTGCAACCTGCGGCGGGATACGGTTTTCGTTCTCGTAAGCTGCTGTTGCAAAATCAGAGGTATCAACTTCTAGAAACGGTACTTTTGCCTCTCCTGCAATAACTTCGGCTGTGAATTTCCTTCCTGAGCCGGCTTCTTCGTCTTTGGAATAAAGAATTATGCCCTTTGTACCAATGCTTCCGGATTTGATTTGCCTTACGATTGCTTCAATGTCTTTTTTGGTTGTTTCTTTGCCGTAAAGCGAGTTCAGGTTTTTACCTGTGTCATAGATTATGTTGCTTGCGTTTTTGCCATTTGTAAACAAATCATTGGCTACGGATGCAAATTCATTTACTTCCTTGAGCGTGATTTTCTTTTTCTCACCACTGTAGTATGAAGAAATCCGTTTCATCAGGTCTACGGCTTTATCAGGAAAAATTCCTTCAAGCTTGTCTGCGTAAAGTATTGCCTGATTTTTTGCATCTTCTGTAAACGGTGTTTTTACTTTTTGCAAATACTCTTTGTTTTCGCTCAAAAACTGCTGTGCTTCATAAGTGCGCATTGGTGGAAGCGCGTAAGTTATGAATTTTGAAAACAGAGTCTTGGAAACTGGATCTTGCATTATTTCAAAATAAGAGTTTTCATTCTGGAGAAATATAAGCTTGAGATTCTCTTTTTCGTTGCTTAAAAGCGGTGCAAGCGCTGCAGAATAGTGCTGCTCGTTGTTTTCATTGAGCGCATTGAAAATATAATTATCCATTTTTATGATGAAAATATTGTTTCTGTTCGGTTCTTCTTCAATCAGAGAATTAACCTCATTAAATAAATCCTGCGGCGTAATATCATCTGCCATAACGTAAACAGAAGTGTTTTGGTTGCTGAATCCGCCATGCTTTGGAGAGTTTATTGTGTTTACAAAGCTTGATGTTATTCTATCAGCCTCGTTTTTGTCGTTATAAGTGACAAATAAATTGGAGCCAAGCGCTAATTTGTTCCAAATATTAATAGCCTTGGAGTCGTAAAACTTCATGTGATTCTTTTCAAGCTCAGAACCCTTTTTGAAGTTGCTGAGCGATTTCATGCTGTTCAAAAACATTTGAGGATAACTGATATTGTCTTTTGAAAGCGTATTCAAGGCTGTTGCCAGAACCATGTGCGCATTTAATTCCGGAAAATCTTTTGCTACATCTGCAAGCGCTTCTTGAAAATCATGAGAATACGTTAGGTGCTCCGGCTTATTTTTATCTGAAACCGGCAGTGCATCAAGGTAAGGCTGAATATCTTGTTCCAGCAAATCAAGTGTATCTGCTAAAACAGCTCTTCCGCTCGCTGTTGTAAGCAGGTTTTCTTTTGCATAGTCGTTTGCAATTTTGCTAAGCGGAGAAATTGACTCAACCACTCCGGTGTCCAATACTTCTTCCGGTATTCCAATCAGGTTTTGTGTAGTTTCATTAACCGCTGCTTTGATAACATGGTGAGGGGTGAGTTCTGTGTGACCTGCATCAAGTGCAATTTCTGTAGCTTTGTTGTACAGGTCTTGCCCGTCCTCGCTTAGTTTTATTTCATTCTCCGTGCCTCTAAAGCTTATATAACTCTTCGGAATCCCGCTCAAACCTGGTTGTGGATTAGTTGTCGTGTTTGGTTCGTTGGCTGCTCTTTTCTGTGTTTTAAGTTGTTTTATTATCTGTGTTTTTGAATTAATAGCGCTAATTTTTTGTATCATTTATTTTCTCCGTTTTTTAGATAAAAACCCGTCAAAAAATTTTTTGCTATTGATTCAAATTCCGTGGTATAATCAGTTTATAGTTTTTAAAAAGGAGAATTTAATGAATACAGCAACTATCATTGGAAGAGCAGGTCAGGACGCTGAAATCAAGTACTTTGAATCAGGAAAAGTTAAAACAACTTTTTCACTCGCAGTCGGACGCTGGGACTCCAAAACAAAAGAAGAAGTTACTGACTGGTATAATATTGAAGTTTGGGATAAGCAGGCTGAATTTGCAGGCGAGTACATCAAAAAAGGACGTCAGGTTGTTGCTGATGGCAGAATCTCTATAAGCAAATGGACAGACCAGTCTGGTGAAGAAAGAGAAAGATTTCTTATTGTTGCAAACAATGTTAGATTGTTGGGTTCAAAAAGAGACGCAGAATAATGATATTTTCTGATTTAGTAGGTATAATTGCAGATGATTTAACCGGAGCGAACGACACAGCGCTCCAGTTTCATTTGAGGGGAGCAAATACAAAGATACTTCTGGATAGCAGCTGCACACCGCAGGAAAAAGAAGGCACAGAAGTCTGGGCGCTCTCCAGCGAGTCCAGAAATGTTGAAGAGTGGGAAGCTGTTTCACGAGTTGAAAAGGCTGTTAAATCGTTCGTAGAGAACTTTTCGTTCGATTATTACTACAAAAAAATCGACTCTACACTTAGAGGTCATATTGCA
>CANAXK010000152.1 GCA_947365485.1 uncultured bacterium | reverse complement strand
CACAATGGGGGAAAAACTTTAGGGGAGAGGGGTAAATTGTTACATTTCGTTACACATATCGCCCCCACCCACCCATTTACCCCAAAAGTAAAGCCGGATATCTCTATCCGGCGAATCCCTATATTACTTAATCGTAGTTTACTTAATCGTAAATATACTCCATTATTAAAACTTATTTTATTACAGTAAAGAACTTAAATTCAGCAGGCATTAGCTTACCAAACGAAAGCGAGTTGGTTGCTGCAACGAATTTTTCTTCTACGTAGTCAGAACCGTCAAAACGGAACTCTGAAACAATTGAGTAGTCGCATGAAAGCTCGATAGTTTTGTCGAAAACTTCTCTGCCTTCTCTAAGTTCTACTCCGTTATCAGTACAGAATTTTTCAGTCGGGGAGTTATAATTTCCTACAACAAGAATTGAGTTCTTAAGCCCTTCTTTCTGAATCTGCCATACAACAAAGCCGTCTTCGTCCTGCCTTATAATATGCGCTTCACCATCTGTAATCACAGGCGAGTTTTTAACAAACCTGTCTATGGCGTCAAATTTTGCAAAGAAGTCATATTCTTTGGCTCTCGCCATAGAGACTTCGTTTCCTATAACGTATTCCATGCCGGTTTTGGTAAATGATTCGTCACCGTCAATATACATAACAGGTCTCTGCGCGTTGCGTCCGCCCGGTAAAAACTTATATTTGAACCATTTGAACAGCGCGCCAACCTGACCTAACTGTCCAGGGTATCTGTCAATCGCTTCAAACTCACCGTCCTGATTGTTGTATGACTTCAGGATTGAAAGCGGAGTGGATTTCTTTGAAGAAGAATTGTAGTTTGCAAGATTCAAATTATCCTCTGCTATAGCTTCCGGAGTTTTATAACTCTGTGAAACAATGTCATTCCCCCACAGCACATCAAAATTCATGTCCTCATGGTATTCTTTGTAAAAATTATCCCATAGCATATATTCTGCAAGAGTTGCAAAATATGGAACCTTATCTTTCATAGCAGTGTTAAGCATTCCCAGAACTTTTCTCGGAGCTCTATAGCTAATAGGAGTCCCCTCTTTTTCAGAAACCTCGTCAACAATGTGGTCAATGTGGTCAACTCTGAATCCATCAAAATTGAATTCCTCCTGCAAATTCTTCATATAGTCAATAAAGAACTTGATTACATCGTTGTTATATTTGCCGTTTTCAAGACAAACAAAGTAATAAGGAGTCTGACAATCAAGGTTGGCAAAATGCGTAACGTCTTCCCCGTCAAACTTGTAGTGCTTGAATGTCGGATAAGAAGCCCCGTCACTCATTTTGTCAAACACAGGAACACTAGCTGAACACCAAGCTCCGCCCGGTGCCGGCCACATACCTTCTGCAATAAGCGCCTGAATTATTTCGCCCTGGTTTATAATCTCGTTTTCTGAAAGCTTCTTGCCCTTTGAATTACCAGCCGTATTATTAATAATCATACGTGCTTTTTTATGAAGCTTGTCCTGAATGCTCCTTTCAAGCATTGAATTGGAAAGGAAAATCTTTGTTTCTTTTAACAATTCATCAATTTCGTTGAAAATATTACGGTAATGCTCAGACAAATCTCCGTAGCCTTCCCCCTTAATATCTTTCTTGTAAATCCCTGAAACAATTGCCAAATCATCTTTTGAGTACTTGCCTGCAAGTTTTTCAGCAGCTGTATCAACATTTTTAGAAAGCTCTTCAATAAGCGCGTTAATGTCAAACCATCTTGCGCAATCAGGAGTTGTAAGAACAATCTTGGAGAATCTTCCGGTTTGCGGAAGTATATCATAAATAACAGGGTGCCCTGCAAGCTGGGTCATCAGGATAAATGTCTTCACCTGACCATCAGCATTCAAGCCTGTTTTTTCTGTGATGTTCTTGTCTTCGAGTTCAGAGCTTACAGAGCTTGCAGTCGGAAGATAAGCACACCCGAACTCGCGCGGGTGGAACGGAATCAAATACATCGTTGTTCCGAAAATATTGTTTTGAAGGTTTCCGGAAGGCAAAATCAGAAGCTGTCTCATCCAGTCCATAAACTTCCCAGCCTCGTTTGTTTCACCGTTTCCGTTACCGAGACCAGCAAGGTTGGTCAACTTAATATCGTGACCTTCTTTTTGAAGCCATCTTGAATCCTTAACATTGTTTCTTGCAAGCACACTTGATTTTGAGAATTCAAACTTCCCGTCTTTAAAAACTCCGTTTGCTTCCCATTTTGCCTCAAGCGCATACAAAACCTCCGCGTCGCTCAATTCTTCCAGAGCTTTGATTTGCGGGTAAGGAAGGTAGCCGTATTTTTCCACTGTAGATTTTAAATATTCCTTTCTCTCATCAGAAATTGAGCCAAAAGAATACACTTCTTTCAACTTAGAATAAAAACTGTTCAAATTCTCGCAAGCATTTCCTGTTTCTTTTTTGAACAAAAAATCTAACATAGGGCATCTCCTTCATTTATTGTGATTGTTTGGATTCTGTATACAAGGATAATATCATGCATATATATTTTTTACAAACATAACGTAAAGTTTTGTAAATCGGAGTTTTTAGAAGTATTTTTCTGCTTTAATAATATTATGATTACATTTACGAGCCGAAATCAAATAACGCGCAAAGCCGATGTTATTACAAGAAAAGCGCATTCTCAGTACCCTCATGTTTCAACAAGCAGGGTACAAAATATGATTGGCGACGACAAGGTAAAGGACATGTTCTGGGGTCCGATGTATTTTAATATGCAGTTAAAGCTGGCAGGAGAGCGTTTGAAGCTGGAAGAAAACGAAAAAGCTTTGTACAGAAATATTGTTGAAGCGCTTAAAACCGCAAAAATCGGGAATTGTTATGACGAAGCTAAGCTTGCAGAGATTATAGGCAAGGTTAACGGTCAGAAAAATATTTATTCAGGAAAAATATTCTGCAACAATGACAAAATGGCGTTTCACGAGGTTGCAATTATTACTGACAATGAAGTACTGCCAAACAAGAAGTACGAATTAAAAGACAGAAACACAGTCGTGCTTGATCCTTGGCTTAACACAACTGAGTTTGCGGAGCAATATCTTGTAAATCTCAAATCCGGATTCAAAAAATTTTTTCCGGAATTGAAACGCAAACGCAAAATTAATCTTAAATTCGAGCCGGATTTTACACGTCCACTCACGGGTGGAGTAATCAGGACTCTCAAGTCGAATTATCCCGAGCTTATAATCAAGGATTACAAAAAGATTAAATTGTAACGCTTGTAACAACTGAACTTGCCAGAAAAACATGTTTATACTACGATTATATTTGACTACACTAGTTCGATAGGCTAAGCCCTAGTCGGGGGGTAAACTCAAAAGCCGGTTTGAAACTAAAAAATTGATTTAAATCCCGATGGAACAGTGCAGTCCGTAGTAAAACAAGTTAGAAAAAAGGAGACACAGATGTCAACAGCATCACTTATTGAACTTTTAGAAGCAGGCGTTCACTTCGGACACCAAACACAACACTGGAACCCTAAAATGAAACCGTATATCTACGGCGCAAGAAATGGTATCTATATCTTAGATTTGAGAAAAACCACTGATTTGCTTGACGCTGCTTACGACGCAGTTAGAGAATACGCTGCAAAAGGCAGAAATGTTCTTTTTGTTGGTACAAAAAAACAGGCTGCTGAAGTTGTTGCAGAAGAAGCTAACCGTTCTGGCGCATTCTATATCAACAGAAGATGGTTAGGCGGTATGTTAACTAACTTTGAAACAATCAGAGGCAGAGTTAACAAGCTTAGAGAACTAGAAGATTTCATCTCTTCTGGTCACGCAGAAAAATTACCTAAGAAAGAACAGGCTCAACTTAACAGACAATTGTCAAAATTGAGCAAGACTTTGGGCGGTATCAAAGAAATGCGCGGTTTACCTGACATTATCTTCGTTGTAGACCAAGCTAAAGAAGATATTGCTATTGCAGAAGCTAACAAATTGAACATCCCTGTTATTTGTTTGGCTGATACAAACGCTAATCCGGATGGCATTAACTACATCATTCCTGGTAACGATGACGCTATCCGCTCTATCAAGTTAATCACTTCAAAACTTGCTGACGCTGTTTTGGAAGGTAAGCAGCTTAGAGAAAACAACGCAACAAAGGGCAAAGCTGAATCAATCACAGCAGCAGATGCCGGCGTTGAAGTTGCAAGCGTTTAAGAAATTAATTATATGAGAATGGGGCAATAACCTTGCCCCACCTATCTAAATAAGGAGAAATATACATGAATATTACAGCTACAATGGTAAAAGAACTTCGCGACAAAACAGGCGCTGGCATGATGGATGCTAAAAAAG
>CANAXK010000151.1 GCA_947365485.1 uncultured bacterium | reverse complement strand
CCTGTGTTTTTTACTTTACTTCGTAGATTGTATTGTGCCTCCACGTATTTTGTTAAGTTGTGACTAACAACTTGTTTTGGACTTCCTTGCAAAATACTGCTTGGCACCTGTGTTTTTTACTTTACTTCGTAGATTGTATTGTGCCTCCACGTATTTTGTTAGATTGTGACTACTAACTTGTTTTGGACTTCCTTGCAAAATACTGCTTGGCACCTGTGTTTTTTACTTTACTTCGTAGATTGTATTGTGCCTCCACGTATTTTGTTAAGTTGTGACTAACAACTTATTTTGGACTTCCCTGCAAAATACTGCTTAGCACCTGTATTTTTATAACTTTTGAATCTGTTTGTATTCCAATTCAACCGGTGTTTCACGTCCGAAGATTGAAACCATTGCTCTAAGTTTAGCCTTATCCGGATAAACTTCTGTAATATCACCCACAAACTCTGCAAACGGTCCGGAAGTGATTCTGACTTTTTCACCAACCTTAACGTCCATTTCGATTTTCTGGGTTTGAGCAGTTGAGCGGTGGATGATTTTCTTGATTTCGCTATCCTTTGCAGGAATCGGTTTCTTAGCAGAGCCCACAAATTTTGTAACGCCTGCTGTATGACGAACAACATACCAGCTGTCTTCGTCCATAATCATTTCTACCAAAACATAACCAGGGAAGATTTTTTCTTCTTTTTCCTGTTTTCTTCCGCTCTTAATCTGGGTAATGGTCTTTTGAGGTACTTCTACTCTAAAGATTTTATCAGCCATGTTCATGTACTCAATACGTTTTTCAAGGTTACTCTTAACCTTGTTTTCGTACCCTGAATAAGTATGAACAATATACCAGCGTTTTTGATTCTTTTTATCAGAAGATTTTGGAGACTCTGTTTCAAAAGATTCTTCCATCATTTCTTCATTCATCATATTTTCGTCTTTTTCACTCATTATTCTTACCCTTTATGGTTGTATTGGCTGTTTTTTAATTAAATTTTGATAACAATGCGTTGAATATAATATCCACAAAATAAATAAAAACAGTGAATATAAAAACAATCGCAACAACAAAGAATGTTTCTACCATAACCTGAGGTTTTTCCGGCCAGGTAATCTTGCCCCACTCAGTTCTAACGCCTTTAAAATATGTAACGGTATTTTTCTTTGCTGTTTCTAATGTATCGTTCATTTTAATTACCTTTTACTATTGATATAAATCGCGCCCTGAAGGACTCGAACCCTCGACATCCGGTTTTGGAGACCGACGTTCTACCAACTGAACTAAGGACGCGCGCGGGGTTACCCCCTTATTATTTCCGCCTGTGCAATCAAAGATTGCTTCATTCACTTCACTCACGTTCCGTTCATAACGGCGGTATCGTAGTGTTCCGCCCTCAGTTCACCGGCTCACCGCCGCTGAATTCGGGACTTCACACCGGCTATGCCTTACTTGGTTTCCTTGTGAGTTGTATGTTTCTTACAAGTTGGACAATATTTGTTCAATTCCATTCTTTCTTTTGAATTTTTCTTGTTTTTAACAGTTGTGTAATTTCTTTCCTTGCAATCTTCACAAGCAAGAACTACCATTCTATCGTTTTTACCTTTGATACCCATTTCTAAGTTCCTTTATATTACCTTTATTGTTAATTACTGTCTGCTTTTTAAAATAGAATGTGCTAAACACATTCTTTCAAAATCGGCGTATGAATTAATCGTATTATAAACATATTTAAATTGCAAACAATTGTGAAGATTTTTGAAGCAGGTCGCACTACATCTTTGAAGTAACCTCTTTCAGGTACTGTCTTATTGCCGGAGTTATCAGCAAATCCGGCTCTTCAGAACACAACTCGTCTAAAATTATCACACCCTTACGAACTTCACCCGTTGTTATATACAAAAGTCCAAGCTGGATTTTCTCATAAGGATTTTTTGTATTGGCAAACTCTTTTATCTTAGCTCCGGCCACACCGAGGTTTTTGTAGCATTCCACCAGATTCAAATAATACTTAAAATTCAGGCCGTAAAGCTTAATCGCGTCCTCAAAGCATATCCTTGCCATATCCGGATAACCGATAAAATTATAAGTCTCACCAAGATTGTTTTTAAAAATCGCAGTTGCCTGCGTACTCGGGCTCAATTGGATCGCAATCTTAAATTCCTGAATCGCAGCGTAATAAACTCTGTCTTTGAGGTAGTTAAGCCCGACATTGTTATGAAAAAACGCGTCTTTTTCTGCATCAATAGTATATTTGTGCGGCTTTTTGTAGCCGGAGCACAAAATCAGTGTGAGCATTAAAAATACGGAGATTATTTTTTTCATAAAAGATTTATTTCTAATCCTTCGTAAGCAAACACTGCATCGTCAGATGCGTATTCTTCTGCTAGCATATCCAGCTTTTCATCATTATAGCCCGGGTCATAGTGGAAGAACACCATTTTCTTTGCCCCGACTTGATGTTTGCAATCCAGAGCCATCTCAAAAGTTGAGTGTCCAAACCCTTGTTTAGGCACATAAATACTCAAGTAGTCTTCCGTGCAGTACTGCGCGTCATGAATTAGGAGGTCGCAGCCTTTTGCAAACTTAACCAGTTTCTTGTCACCGCCCGGATAGCTTTCTTTATCTGTTGCATAAACAAGAGACTTGCCTTTATAAGCTATTTTATAGATAAAAACACCGTTTTGCGGATGAGCATAAGACTTGTAGCAGGTTATCACAACATCGTCATCAGTATAATCACCTTCTTTTAAGTCGTTAACTCTAATAACTTTCGGCATTTCACCGTTTTTGAAAATAATATAATTAGTTTCATTCAAATCCGTAATCTTCAAATCAGCAGCAATATCGCCCAAATCAAGAGGGAATGATTTTGTAAACAGAAGTTTTGCAAGTTCCTGTTCCAGAGTTTCATTATAGTTTACCCCGCCCAGCATGCTCATTCTGGTTGAAGCAAGGTGGCATGGTCTAAAGAACGGAAAACCCTGGATATGGTCAAGGTGAATATGGCTCAAAAGGATTGTGCATCTTACCGGAGTCCGGTCTGTTATTGTTGTTCCGGATTCTATATATTTGTGCATAAGTTCGTTACCAAGGCTTATCAGGCCTGTTCCGGCGTCAAGAATAATCAAGTGTCCGCCCACACGAACTTCCACGCAGGAAGTATTCCCGCCGTATTTCAAGAAATCCTTGTCAGCAACAGGGTAGCTGCCTCTAACCCCTCTGAATTTTATTTTAAATTCGTCCATTATATTTCCTTCCGTATATTATTCTTTCATTGTTAGTTCAAAACTTGCGTTTCTGTCTTTTTCGTTGCCATAAAGCGTCTCTGTGCCCATAAGTCTTATTTTTGAGCGCTTTTGGATATCTTTAAGGTTTGTTTCTTTTAAATAAACATCCACAAGAACCTTGTTTTTGTTTGAATTAATATTAATTACCCTGAAAGCGTTGGGATAAGTCACAAGGGACGGGCATGCCACAACTAGCAGGTTGTCGTCCTGTTTAATTTTCGCAGCATGGTAGTGTCCTTGTAGCGCAATTACCGGTTTTTTGTGGCTTTTAAGAAGTTTTCTTACTTCATATTCGTTCAAAAGTTTGTGGTTTGAGCTTGGATAAGGTTCTATTATCGGAACATGCGAGCACACAACAATAATATCTTTTGCGTGGTTTTCCAGCTCTTGCTGAAGCCACATGAATTGTTCGTTTGAAATTTCGCCGTTAGTAGTAATTTTATAGTCAATAATAGAATCGAGGCATATTACACGGAATCCTTTTTTGGGTGTAAATGCGTAATATGCATACTTCTGGTTCATATTATCATTTACATTTGCAAGAATTTCCATAAACTTTTTCTTTGTAAGCGGGCCGTCAATTGAGATATCGTGGTTTCCATCAATTGCGTACCAAGGGTACATAAGGTTCTGGGCGTAGCTGATAAATTTCTCCAGTTCGCTTATTTTGGGCTTGTTAACCAAATCACCTGTAAACATCACAAAGTCGTAAGGGCCTGAAGTATTTATCTGAAAAATCACATCATCAAGGAGTTGCGGGGATTTTTTCAGGAATTTGTAGGAAGTATTTTCTTCAAACGAAGAAAAGTGCGCGTCGCTCACCTGCGCGATTCTAAGGTTGTTATTTGCAGCTGTGCAGACCTGCGCGCCTATTGCACAGGCTACGATGATTGTCAGCACAAAGTTAACAATCTTGGAAAAGAAACTCTCTTTTTTCTCTTTCTTAAAGGACTTCCTACTCATAACAGTTGTATTAATAATAATCCATTTATAGCAGACAAGTCAACATGAAAGACTACTATTAATTTATGTTACCCCCAATGTAACACAATACCTATTGTGTTACATTAGGGGTAAATGAGTATGGGCTCCGCT
>CANAXK010000150.1 GCA_947365485.1 uncultured bacterium | reverse complement strand
ATTCTTCAATGTTCCGGTAAAATACGTTGCCACAGCCCCGCCCACAATTGCCACAGAGGTAAGTATCGCAACCGTCTTCTTTTGCGAGAATCCGGCTTTCAATAGTTTGTGGTGGATGTGTTCAGCGTCAGCAACAAACGGCGATTTGCCCTTCATAATCCTTCTAAGGCTTGAATAAGTTATGTCCATAATCGGCACTGCAAGCACCAGAAACGGCAGCAGAACAGCAAGAGCCGCACCTTTCATAACCCCCGCAATCGAAAGAGTTGCAAGCAAAAACCCTGAAAACAGAGCACCAGAATCGCCCATAAATATTTTTGCCGGATTGAAGTTGAAGGTCAGAAAAGCAAGCATAGAGCCGGCAAGAATAAAAGCAATCAGCGCGGTGATTGGCTGAGCCGGTGTCATAGCAACCGCAATCAGCGCCAAGGTAATCGAGCTTACGGTGATTACAGAGCCAGCAAGTCCGTCCACGCCGTCAATAAAGTTAACTGCGTTTGAGATTCCGACAATCCACAAAAGGGTTATCGGATAAGAAAATATTCCAAGGTGGATTACTCCGCCGAACGGGTTGAAAATTGTATCAATCTGAACACCCAAAAGGTAAACTATTGTTGCGATTGAAAGCTGTATCACAAGTTTGAATTTAGCATCAAGGTTATAAACATCGTCCACTAGTCCGAGCAAAAACATCAACGACCCGCCCAGCAAGATACCTGAAAGCAGGCTTCCGTAAGGGTAGTAGCTTAGAAGCACCAGAAACAGGAAGGTAAGCATTGCGCTTGTCCAAATAGCAATCCCGCCCAGTCTGGATATCGGGAGTTTATGAATCTTTCTTTCGTTCGGAACATCCACCAGACCTTCTTTCTGGGAAAATTCTATTACGAAAGGTACGATAAACACACCAATGAGGTATGAAATGAATGCGCCAATTATATGTGCCTGTGTAAGTTTGATTATCATTCTAGTTTCCTTTAATACAGCGGATATTTTTTGCAAAGCTCAAGCGAAGCCTGTCTCAAAATTTCGAGCGCCTGCTCGTTGTCAGACTGCTTTATCGCCTCTGATATAATCCTTGCAACTTCTTTCATATCCTCTTCTTTGAACCCTCTTGTGGTCATCGCAGCTGCGCCCAATCTTATGCCGCTTGTCACAAACGGGCTTTGAGGATCGTTAGGAACGGTGTTTTTGTTTGCAGTAATCCCAACTCTTTCCAGAACATTTGCCATGTCCTTACCTGTTTTTCCGGTCTTTCTCAAATCAAGAGTCATGAGGTGGTTTTCTGTCATCCCGCCCACGATTTCCATTCCGTTGTCAATAAGCCCTTGAGCCATTGATTTTGCGTTCTTCACAATCTGCTTTGCGTATTCCTTAAACTCAGGAGACAAAGCTTCCTTGAGTGCAACCGCTTTTCCTGCAATGATGTGTTCAAGAGGCCCGCCCTGAATCCCCGGGAAAACAGCCTTGTCAATCGCAAGCGCGTATTCTTCGTCGCACATTATAATCCCGCCCCTAGGGCCTCTCAAGGTCTTGTGGGTAGTTGTTGTAACAACCTGCGCATAACCAGCAGGAGATGGGTGGGCACCGCCCGCTACGAGCCCTGCGATGTGTGCAATATCAGCAAGAAGGATTGCGCCGACTTCGTCTGCAATTTCTCTGAACTTTTTGAAATCTATTATTTTTGAGTAGTTAGAAGCACCGCAGATAATGAGTTTTGGTTTATGCTCAAGTGCCATTTTTCTAACGTCTTCGTAATCAATGTTTCCGTTTTCGTCAACGCCGTAGCTTTTCACGTCAAAATACATACCGGAGAAGTTAACCGGTGAGCCGTGGCTCAGGTGACCGCCGTTAGACAGGTCCATACCAAGAACTCTATCCCCGCATTTTAAAAGTGCTGCAAACACAGCCATGTTAGCCTGTGCTCCTGAATGCGGCTGTACATTTGCGTGTGCCATCCCGAACAATTCGCAAGCTCGTTTTTGCGCGAGTTCTTCCACTTTATCAACAATTTCGCACCCGTTATAGTAGCGTTTATGAGGTTTGCCTTCTGCGTATTTGTTAGTGAGAACGCTGCCGCAGGCTTGCATTACGGCTTCAGAGGTGAAGTTTTCACTTGCGATAAGTTCAATTGTGTTTTGCTGTCTTTTGAGTTCTTCCTCAATATACAGAGCAATATCTGCGTCTGTTTCTCTAACTTTATCTAAGTTCATATCTACCTCCCTATATCAAATTCTTTTTAAATTATATTTGAAATCAGGGAGAAATGCAAAATGTAAAGTTGGTGTTATAAAACAAAATTGCCCGATTGAAATTTATGACAAAGTTTGTTATTATAAAGGCATATATTGTTATAAAAGAGGCATTACATGAACATATCTTTAACACCAACATTAGAAAAATTTGTGCAGGACAAAGTCGCATCAGGGCTATATAATTCGGTAAGCGAAGTTGTTAGAGAGGCATTGAGGCTGCTTGCTTCAAAGGAAGGCATTTCACAGGAAAGACTCGCGCAATTCAACAAAGACATAGAAGAGGGTTGGAATGATACCGTAATATTAGACGGTCATTCGGCTATGGAAAAATTGATAAAAAAATATGAATAATTTAGAACTTGAAATTACAAGCAAGGCATTTAAAGACATTGAATTGATTTCAGATTTTATTGCCTGAGACAATAAAAGTGCAGCGGCTAAACTAGTAAAATTGCTCAATAAAACATTTGGAACTCTATGCCAACACCCTAATCTTGGAAGAGTCAGAGAAGATTTTACTTATTTGGATGCAAAATTCTACATCGTTAAAAAGAACTATCTGATTGTCTACAGAGTAATTGACAACAAAACATTGAGAGTGCTTAGAGTATTAACAGCATATCAAGATATTTGTTCTCTGCTCTAACACCCTGCTATTTATTCAACTCATACAAAAATCTCAACCCCTCAAGCGTCAAATACGGGTTAACGTAGTCGAACCCGCGGCTCATGTATTTTGAAATCAGCTGGCTGTACCCGCCTGTTGCCACAATTACAGCCTTCTCCCCGAGCTCTGCCTCACACTGGCTAATCAGACCTTCGATTGCGCACGCAGAACCTCTTATCACCCCTGAAAGTATTGCGTCCGCAGTGCAATCTCCGATAGCTTTATCAACTGTGTCAGCCTCTATCCTAGGAAGTTTTGAAGTGTTGCTGTTAAGCGCCCTGAATTGAAGATTCAGACCGGGCATTATCACGCCGCCCACAAAATCTCCGTTTTTATCAATAATATCAAAGGTTGTAGCTGTTCCCAAATCAACAATTATTGCAGGCTTTGAATAGAGCATGTAAGCTCCGCAGGCGTTTGCAACCCTGTCAGCACCTGCTTCTTTCGGGTTTTTGAGTTTTAATTTTATCCCGAGGTTGAGTTTATCTGATAAAAGCATAGAATCAATGTGAAACACATTATCCACAGCGGTTTTAAATGTTTTATTAAGTTCATCCACCACAGATGCAATTATGCAGCCGTCAATATCGTATTTTTTGAAAAGTGTGTGAAGCAAGATTTCGTACTCTTCTTCCGGCAGTTCTCTATCGGATGCGAGCCTGAATGTTTCCAGTATGCTTTCGTTTTCAAAAACACCCAGTGTAATATTGGTATTTCCGATATCAACAGCAAGAAGCATTTAGCTACACCCCGTAATTGCTAAGCATGTCGTCTATAAGCTGGCACATTTCTTCTCTATATGGTTTTGGATTAACCACTTCACAGTACTTATCGTATCTAAGCAATCTTGAAAACAGAATGTGCTTGTTCTCGCCCTTGTTTGAAACAGTCATGCTCTCACCGTCATACGGGTTAACAATGTGTTCGTTTTCTCTAAGTTTGTATCTCTGCGCAAGAGTGCCTTTAAGGATAAACAGCACCGACTTTTCATCATGGTTTTTAACAAACTTCTCGCTAAGAACCTCAATACCGGAGACTCTTTCTGTGCCTATCATACGGTCTTTACCATTGCAGTTAACATGGAACAAAGTCCTTGTCTTGCCGTCAATTATTTTGACAGGAATACACACGAGCTCAATCCTGTTTTTAAACATAAGTTTGATTTTTCTCTTTTCATAAACTGCGCGCTCAAAGAGTTCTGTTGAAGCCTGATGTGAATCTTTCTCAACTCTTGCAATCTTTTTGTTTGAGAATCTATTCAGCTTGTCCAGAAAATTATCAAAAATTTTGTTGTAACGGCTCGTCATCTCACCACGGACAACATTTTGAAAGTTTTCAAGCAGGTTTATATCATTAATCGTAAGTTCTAAGCCGAAAGGCATACTTGCAACAAAGTACTTGTTATGAATCTTCGGAATATCAATACCACAAATCCTGCAAGTGTTGATGTACTTGCTTATAACGCTGTTATTGAATATTGGCTCACTTTCTTCTGCATTGAGTTTTTC
>CANAXK010000149.1 GCA_947365485.1 uncultured bacterium | reverse complement strand
ATCTTCAGGCACTTCTTCTAAGATACCGTCTTCTTCCGGCTCTGCTAGCTCTTCTAACGTATTATCCGCTTCTGTAATTTCTTCCAGAATATCAGTATCGTCGCTGTTAAGCTCGTCTATAAAGTCCAAATCAGAGTCGGAAATCTCTTCTTCCCTGCGTTGAGTAAAAACCTTGTCCACATCTTTTACTATCTGCTCATCAAGAGATTCAGGGGTTAATTCTTCATTGTCCTCTTCTTCCATCTCGATTAAAATATCGTTTTCGTCAGCTTCAAGCGGGTCTAATTCTATAATCTCGTCAAAGTCCTCGCTGTCGTTGTTAAGAGGCAAAACCTGCAGTTCTTCTTCCTGCATAGGCTCTTCTTCAATAACTTCGCTCGCCTCTTCTTCAGGCATCATTTCTATTTCCGGAAGCTCTTCAAGTTCTTCTAATTCTATGCCGGAAGGAAGCTCGATTTCTTCTTCAATTTCTTCTTCTACAGGCTCTTCAACAGCTTCTTCTTTGAACTCTTCGATAATTTCAGGCATTTCTTCAATCTGTTCAGGCAAAGTCTCAACCTGTTCTAAAACAGGCTCTTCCTCAATCTCTAAAGCTGTTTCTTCCTGCTCCGGAATGTAGTCCACGATTTCTTCTGATGAATGGATTTCAGTCTCAAAGCTCTCAGAAATCGTAAGCTCTTCATATTGCGCAGGCTCTTCCTGGATTTCTTCTACCACTTCTGTGGTATCCTCAAACATGCTTGCCGGAGGTTCTGAAACTTCTTCTATAACTTGAGAAATTATGTCTTCTGATTTTTCTTGAATGTTTTCAAGAATTTCATCAGGTGAAATTTTCGACTCTTCAATTACTTCCGGAATGTCTTCTTCAACCTGTTCAACTACTTCTGGTTCTGATTCTGCAATGAGCTCTTCCAATTCTTCTTCTGATTCCGGCTCCTCTTCAATGATTTCTTCCTGCTCAGCAACCGGAAGCTCATCTATCTCCATAAGCGGTGATACGAGCGGAATGTAGTTTGTAGCCTCACCAACAACAAGGTAAGAATCCTTGCGCATTGATTTTAAGAATGTTGAGTAAATATTAAATATATCGTTGTTTGCAAACGCAGGAACAATCATAAAATTGTCAAACACATTCTTGATATCGTTCAGGTATTTGAATTTAGAATGCGTAATAAGCGTTGTTGCAGCATTCTGGTTTGACAAAACATCTTTTATGCTCTTTTTGCTTACAACATTTGAGAGCTCTAAAAATACCTGTGTGTCAGAGCTTTTACCAAGAACCTCATAAATAAAACCGATGTACCTGTTTAGAAAAACAGGGTCAAGCTTTGTAAGATCAATGATTGCGCATTTTGAGCCCAGGATTGTTTTCAGGTTGTCGATTTCTTCATGTCTGCTTGCAAAGTAGCCGAGTTTTGCAAACTTAGCAAGCTTGTTTTTAAGAACAAGGAGTTTGAATACATGTTCTTTTTCAACCATGGTATCAACAATTGTTTTCAAGGCTTCGAACGGAACAAAAGGCACGCTTTCAGAGTATTCTGCAAGGTCTCTGAAAATCTCTATGATTAAAGACTTGCTCTCTGCTGTCGCGTCATCAAGGCAGTCTTTGTACATAAAGGCCAGTGATTCTTTGTTGAGCGGGAGTTTGAAATCCACGCCTGCAACAAATTTCTTAGCCTCAATAACTCCGAGGGTATCAATAATCAAAACTTTTTTTGAAAGGTTGTTGAATTGTTTTGTTAGATTCTTAACAATTGTGTTGTTGTCAGATTTTTCATCAACGCTTATAAGCATTTTTTTGTCAAACGCAGAAGAATCTATCTCAATATTCCATTTTTTGTCAGCTGTTTTACCTGCAATTACAGGTGTTTCTGAATTGATTGAGTTTTTAAGGATTTCAAAAGTAAACTCCTGGATTTCGCAATCATTCGAAGGCAGAGTTTTGTCATAAGCCCCGAGTCCGCCGTTAGTATACAGGAACAAGATTTTTGCATACCCGATTGAGTTTTCTCCCGAGCGCTTTAGCTGAATAACCTGTGCAACATAGCTTTTATCCATTCCATCAATCTGGATAAAGGATGACAGGTGGATATTTTTGTCAGCTTCGAATTTTATAAAACCGTCTCTTACATCTAAAATCTTCATCAATAACCCTCTGGAAAAAATTTTACCATGAAAAATGAAATTTTAATACAATTCTTTAACTCTATTTACATTTGTGCTTAGTTTATGCTTTAATTCAAATATGAAAGAATTTGAATTAAATAATAAGATTAGAGCTTGCTTTAAGCAAAATAAAAACACTCCGAGAGTTGCACTTACACTAAATTTTTCAATCTCAAATCCTGAAAAATACGCAGGTGAATACTCTTTGATGAACAGACTTCTTCTTAAGGGCACAAACTCACGCTCTTCGGAAGAAATTTCGAACATTCTTGATGAAAACGCTATCGAGCTTTCAACCGAGATGAAATGCGATTACCTGAAGTTTAAGTTTGTTTGTCTGAACGAAGATTTTGAGCTTGCTCTTTTAATATTGAGCGATATTATTCAGAACCCGACATTCAAGGAGTTTGATAAAGAAAAAACAAAGCTAAAAGGGGAACTGACAGCAGAATTGGATTCAGCGAGAGTCAAAATTTCTGACCTGTTTACCAAGACCTTATACAAAAATCATTATTACGGGCACAGCTACACGGTGGCGCTTGATGAAGTCGACAAAGTCACACAGGAAGATGTTAAAAAATCTTATTCTGATATTGTTGAAAACAGCACAAAAACACTTGCGCTTGTTGGTGATGTGGAAAACGCAGAAGAGCTTTTAAACAAATACCTTGGCTCGATTTCTCAATCAATAGAAGTTGAATCAGCTGTTCCGACTCCTGATTATCTAAAACAGACTTATTCAGAGCTTATAAAAGAAGACGCCAATCAGGCGCAGATTCTTCAAGGTTGGCGTGTTGCTTCAATGGGAAGCAAAGACCATCCTGCGTTAATGCTTTTGAACGTTATTCTGGGTGCAAGCGGGCTTTCTTCCCGTCTGTTTATGGAGCTTAGAGAGAAAAAGGGACTTGCTTATACTGTAAGAACTGCTTACGAATCCCATGTAAAGGCTGCATCTTTTAGCATTTACATCGGAACAGAGCCTTCAAATATTCAGACTTCTATAGAAGGCTTTAAAGAAGAAATCGAAAAGATTAAGTCAATCCCTGTGAGCAAAGAAGAGCTTAACAACGCGAAAAATAATCTTATCGGAAAGCAGCAGTTTGTGACAGAAACAAACTCCCAGCAGTCAAGCTTGATGGCTTATTATTCAATAATGGGCAAATCTTTTGAATACCAGAATGAGGTTCGTGAAAAGATTAAGCAGGTGACATCAGAGGACCTGCTTGCCTGTGCAAACAAATACTTTACAGATGATTTTGTTTTGTCTGTTCTAAAACCATAACGGGGCGGAGAATGCAGTGCTGCGGTAATCTAAAGAATCCTTCTGTGCTTGTTATAGGCTGTTTTCATGGTGATGAGCCTCAAGGCAAATATTTGATTGAGGAGTATTTGAACAAGATTTCTTCAACGAATCTTTTGTTCATCCCCTGTCTTAATCCTTGCAAAACCCGTGTTAACTCAAACGGTGTGGATTTAAACCGCAATTTCCCGACTGAAAACTGGGTTCTTGGTGAAAAAAACGAGTTTTTTGGAGGCGAATCTCCTGCAAGCGAGCCTGAAACCAGATTTGTTATCGAAACGGTTGAAAAATATTCACCAAAGCTTATCTTGACGCTTCATGCGCCTTATAAAGTCGTAAACTATGATGGTGACGCTCTTGAGGTCGCTCAAAAGATATCTGATATAACAGGTTATCCGGTAGAGCCTTCAATCGGATATCCGACTCCGGGGAGTTTTGGCACCTGGGCGGGGATTGAGAAAAAGATTCCGACAATTACACTTGAATTAGACGAAGAGATTGATGTAAAATTACTCACAGAGCCTGTATTTAAAATTTTTGAAATGCTCGAGGAATATTAAGGAATTAAGATGGAAGATATAAAAAAGCTTGTTGAAGAGTGCGAATTAAAACATGTTGCGATAATTATGGACGGAAACCGACGCTGGGCAAAGGAAAGAAATTTGCCTTCTGCTGTTGGACATAAAAAAGGGGTTGATTCTCTTAAAACTGCGATGCGCGCGTGTGATGATTTCGGTATAAAATACCTTACAGTGTATGCGTTTTCAACCGAGAACTGGAACAGAAAGCCTGAAGAAGTTAATTTCCTTATGGATTTGCTCGGGCAAACGCTCAAAAACGAGCTAAAAGAAATGCATGAAAACAATGTGGTCATATCATTCATCGGTGACACAACAAAACTGAGCCCGAAATTGCAGGATATTCTTGCTAATTCTGTTGAGACCACCAAGAACAACACAGGCGTTAATCTTCAGATC
>CANAXK010000148.1 GCA_947365485.1 uncultured bacterium | reverse complement strand
ATAAGTATCTGCTTTTTCTTCATAACTCAATTTAACATCAAGCACGAATTGTAATCAATATACTCCTGTATGGTCAGCATGCCTATTCAAATCTTATTTATAATCAAATCCTGGAGATGTGAGTGGCAAATTCTTATACCCCTCGTTTGCATACACTGTCTTCTTAATATATTTGTTGGTATGCGCGCCTTTTTCAAGCAGCTGCTTCAAAACATTTTCTCTTGTAACGAGCGCTGATTCAAGGTTATTTGACTCCGGAAAACGCTTGAGAATCTCTGTCCAGACAATGGCTTCCATTGTCCATGCGTAAGTCTCTTCACTTAGTGAATTGTACTCATCCTGATGGAGCGCCTCGTGTGCAAGTAGAGCTGCAAGAGCGCCTGGAGGTGCGTATTCGTGCTTAGGGTTAATGTAAACATACAATTTGCCTTTTTTCTTCCAGCCAATCGCGTCGTAGCTTGCATATGCCTCGTTTATTTCTGATAAGTCCTTAAACATAACTTTTACAGGGTACTGGGTAACATTGTGCCCAAGAAGCGCCTTGCGTGAAAATTCGCCGGACGTATCTTTCATCATATCAAGCGCAACATGAAAAATTTGCTCCTTGGAAACATTTTTGTACTCGTCCGAAATACTGTCAATGTATTCTTGAGTATACTTCGCCGGTAGCTTTACGTTTGAAGGCACCGGAACATATTTTTCAGCCCATGCGGGCGTCAGCGAAAGTCCTGCAAATATCAATACTGCCAATAATTTTTTCATACAACCATCCTCGTAACTTTATAATATTATATACTTTTGAGGTTGTAAAAGTCAAAATTGAATCTGTATTACCAACCTTCGCTTAAATTGTTCCACATACTCTTTTTAAAGCTTGTGTCGGAATAGACACAGGATTTAACTTGTATAGGTAAATTTTCCTCAACCAACCGGGCATCATACAAATCCTGCTCTTCGGCATTATACCTGACGGCAATGAAGTCGTAATTTCTATTAGTAATCCCATTATCTGTAGCATCAGAAGGAAGTTCTCCTTTGCAGCTGGTTTGTCCTTGCATAATATTACAGTTAGGTAATTTGCACCCCCAAGAACCGCCATAAGCGCCGACAGCAACTGATAATTTTACAGTTGACGGAACCGGTTTGGAAGCCTCCACATAGTAGTAACAGCCAACAGCCCTTGGTTTGCTGTATTCATACAGGGTAAAAGTAAGCATTATTTTCTTGTTGCTGTTTTCATCTTTATCTTCATTATCATTATCTTTGTTTTCATCTCCTGTATTGTTATCTTCCTGAGTTTCATCATCCATCAGTTTAGGCTCAATAATCTCCTTTACATCATTTTCCAACAAGCTCTCATCCAGCCCCGCTAGAATGTCTCCTGTAACATCATACTTCTTCTTGAGCCAGCTCTTTCTCGTCTCAATAAACTTCCTTCCTAATGGGTCAGCAGCGACAAGAGTCCCATCCGCCGCAAGAAGAAATTTAAATATATCCGGCTGTTTGCAGTTAGTATTCCCCCACATGCAGTCCCTTGATTTTTTGGACGGGTCAATATCGACATATATGTCTGTCTGGTACAAAGCTTTCTTTTCCGAAGATATGACCTTGTTCTTCGTCTCAACAATCCACCATCTCATTCCGTTCTGTGTATAGAATGAAGGATTTTGTGGGAAAGATGTTTCAGAGCACTTATCATCCATAGCGTTCATTGTGTATGCAATGAGTCTGCACAGTTTTAAACTTCCAGAGTATTTTGTGTCGCCTTTGAATGGTTGTTTAATCGGTTGCATGTTATTTACGAGAGGTATGCTGGAGACATTGAAATCTTCCCCGTTGTAGTAGAGAGCAATTGGGTATATAGATGAGTTAGATGCGAGTGATTGTATGTCTCGCTGGAGTTCATCGTATGCTTTGAGATACATGATTTTGGTTTTGTCTGGCATAATGTTGTTTATAGCTGGTAAAAGTACAGCAGCAACAATGCCTGTGATACCTAATACAATTAGTAGTTCTGCAAGTGTAAAGCCTTTTTTCTTCCCCTTGTAGGCACAAAATAGCTCCAAAAACTCCAAGCCTATAACTCACATTCCAACGGGGCTAAGGACCTCTCCATTTACCCTAATGTAACACAATAGGTATTGTGTTACATTGATAGTAACAAAAAAGATTAAGCACTCTGAAAAGCCCTGGATAAGAACTCCGCAGGCTCTGCAACCGCGGTACTATATTCAATAAACTCATGATCCGGGGCAAAGTATCTTCGCATAGCATTCCTGTTTGTCACCTTCTCGTAACAAACATACGAATCCACATTGTCCTTCAAGTAGCCGGCAAAAATCCTCTGCTTGTGGGACAAGTTATAGTCCTTCAAGTTTTTGACGATATACATATATTAATATTATATATCATTTGAATAAAATTTAAAAATATGTGAAACAATTCTTTACATTTAATTTTTATTCGATATTTACAAAACTTAACAATCCCTGTCTAAAAAGTCAATTTTTAAAAAGATAAATACTTTATATATACATAAGAGATAATCAAGAGAGTATAACAAAATTATATAGGAGTATTTATTATGGCAATCGGCGCAAGAGATTTTATTGACAAGTTATTAGTAGAAAAATATGCACAGGAAAAAGTAGATAACCATGATGACAGTGCGTTGACATCCAAGGTCTCGGCCGATGACATGATGAGTGCGATGAATGCTTCTGCGTATAATTTCAGGACAATGTTGGAGTTGAATAACAGATTAACTATGGTTTGTTACGGGGTTGTGGCGAAGTCTGCGAAGTATGTGCAGACAGAGGCTGCGTAGTGAAATAACCAGTAAAAAAGAGCCTTTCGGCTCTTAAAATAATTTGCGCTTGGAGGGATTCGAACCCCCGACCTTTTGGTTCGTAGCCAAACGCTCTATCCAACTGGGCTACAAGCGCATATGAAAGTAAATTAATACTTCCACTTTCTTTAATATACCAGCAACAAAATTTTTTTTCAACTCAAAAATTTAAGTATAAATCCGATTTTGAACAAAAAAACATCTGAAAAAACGACCCCAAGCGGGTTTAACAAGGATCTTGAAAAATTGATTAGTAAAAAAATCGATGAAAATTTAGAGACTTAATTGAAACTAAACTTGAAGCAATAGTTGAAAAAGTTGTGTTAAAACAGTTGGAATCAAATAGAGATGTTCAGAAAAATATTCAAACAATAATTAAAAATTCTAATGAAGAAGTTGCTCAGGCATTGATAAAGTTGGCAAAGGAATATCCGGACCATTGCCTGAATCCAGAAAATCCGGATAGATATATTATCATGCAACTTCATAGTCATTTATCCATATTGTTAAACCTTACTGACTATAGATATAGGTCATATTAAACATTAAGTAAATTATTATTAACATAACCTTGTCTCGTAATCTCGTTTTTTATAAAATTATTAAAAATGGCTATCACATTTGAGGAGAAGAAATGAGCGAACAATACAGAAGAAATCCTTTTATGGACTACAGAAATGTTGTTCCTTTTATGGATTTGTCCGGATTTGTTGTAAAACAACCGCACGCGCTTGAAGACAAACCGGCAATTAATTTGCAGGAACAGCTTATGAGAAAAAAGTTCTCTAAAATGGTTAATCTTAGAAGGATGCAGTATTGCAAGCTATGCGAGGATTATAGGCATGGAAGAAAATAGTTTTCTTGAGCTGGCTAAAAAAGCTAAATCGGCTTCAAAAAAGATTGCAATACTCCCGACAGAGCTTAAAAACAAAGCTCTGCTGAATATTGCTGAAAATTTGCGTAAGAATCAGGACAAGATTTTCGAAGCTAATAAAAAAGACCTTGAAGAGGCTCTGCCTTTGGTTGAAAAATGCGAGCTCTCAAAATCAGTCTTTAACAGACTTAAGCTTGATGAAAACAAAATGCGCGACATGATTCAAGGCATTGTTGATATTTCAAACCTTGAAGACCCTGTCGGGAAAACGCTTTTGAAACGCCAACTTGATGACGGGCTGGTATTGACGAAGATTTCCTGCCCGATAGGCGTACTCGGCATAATTTTCGAAGCCAGACCGGATGTTATTTCCCAGATTTCAGCACTCGCTATCAAATCGTCAAATGCGGTTATTCTTAAAGGCGGTAAAGAGTCCGTAAACACTAATAAAGCAATCATGACTGCTATTCAGGAAGCTCTTGATATGACTGAAGGTTTCCCTAAGGATGTTCTCACACAGGTGTTTTTAAGAGACGATGTTAAAAACATGCTCTCAATGGATAAATACATTGACCTGATTATTCCGCGTGGTGGAAACAGCCTTGTAAAATTTATAAAAGAGAATACTAAAATTCCTGTTCTAGGGCATGCTGACGGAATCTGCCATATTTTTGTTGACAAGTCTGCTGACTTAGACAAGGCAATACGCGTTGTAATTGATGCAAAGACACAGTATCC
>CANAXK010000147.1 GCA_947365485.1 uncultured bacterium | reverse complement strand
AGATTGAGATGGAAGTTGAAAACAAAACATTAAAGGTGACTAAAGCAAAGAGGGATGAATAATCAAAAGATTACATTTCCCCCTTCTTGCACGCCGGATCATCCCCGTCAATCAGACCGTCATAATCATTATCAATCCCGTCTTCACAAGAACCGATTGAATCAAGGCTTTCAGCACGAGCATTGAATTTCAGCCACTTGTCCGGAATACGCGCCCACTGATAGAGAAAGAAATCTCGGTAAAACTTCGCAGCAGCCGGATTCCTAAACACAATCATATTCTCATCGTTCCGGTTTTCACCACTGTAGGAAAAGTTCATTGACCCGATTATCAAGTACTCGTCATCCACAATCATTGACTTGGAATGCATTTTGCCAGCATAATTCTCGGTCTTAACCAGAACACCGCCTGCGCGAAGCTCCTTGTGCTTAGAGTGCCTAGTCGAAGCGTTCAGCGCGTCAACGATGATTTTCACATCCACGCCGCGCTTTTTGGCGTTAACCAACTCTTCCGTGAGTCTTGTTTCCGTAATCACAAACGCCGGAATATAGATATACTTCTTTGCTGACTTTACAAGCGGCAAAACCCCGTTGGTTATTGATTTATCCTGCGGAGAGAAGTAGAATTTCATATCACCGGCCTGATTTAGCGGGTTTGAAACCTTTTCGGAATGGAATTTCCCACCAAACATCTGTTCAAATTCTGCTTTGTAAATCCTTGCAACATCTTCTGATTCAATCACAATTATACTGTTTGAATTGAATCCCGACATATCAGTGTGCGAAAGGTTTGCGGAGCCTGTTATTACAGTTTTGTCATCAAAGATATAAAACTTGTTGTGCATTGTATACCCCGCATCAGGCGAGACTTTGTCGCTCATGTTTTGAGGCACAAGGCTCACAAACCCAAAAGTGTCAGGATAAATATTCCCGCCTTTCGAGTCTGTATCGTAGACAAGCCTTACGTTTACCCCGCGTTTGATTGCTGATTTCACAGCGTTTTCAATCGCAGGAGTTGACGAGTAGCCGTAAATCGCAATATCAATCGAGGTTTTTGCATTGTTAATATTGGTCAAAATTTCTTTACAAATATCGCTCGAACAATTTCTATCCGGCTTAAGCTTTGTTGTGCTGTCGGAAACAAGAATCTTCACCCGACCTAAATCAAGCTTTGAGTTGTATTTTGAGGGTTTAGGTGCCGCCGGTGCGATTTTCTCTTTGCCGAAGACTTTTGTGACATGCGTCTTTCTCATCACAAGAAAGTGATTGAGGCTGCGCACTTCCGGTGCGCCTACCGGATAATAATTTCCGCTATCCATATCAAGCACAACGAATTTCGCGCGCCTGATTGATTTCAGCAGTTTTTCAAACGCATACCGGTTAGCAGGCTCGCCGTTTTCTATTGCGAACGCTGTGTTCCGGAGCTTCGCGCAGTACGAATATTTGTAATAAATCAAATCCGTGCCTGATGGTTTTACCCGTCTGCCTTCAAGTACATTTTTCGCCCAGTATTTAGCCAAGTTTCCGAAAATAAAGGCTTCGTCTTCTGTCATATTGAATCTTCTTGCAAGAGTTTTGTTTCTTTCGCTATAGAAGCTGTCAAATGTTTCAATGCCATCAAGGTCAACTTTGGCGCCGGAATCAAGTGTAATATTGAGCGGGGTTACGGCTTCTTTGACATAAAATTCGTCGTCTTTCGGGGTAAAGAAAATCCCGAAAGCAACCAGAGCCGAGGTTAAAACTAGTACGCCAATTTTCTTTTTCATCTGAAATCTGCTTGAGCCGGAGCTTTTTCCAGATAATTCGTTATCTCAAAGCCAAGGCTTTCTATTTTTTCTTTCAATTTTGTGTTTCTTGTAATCTGAAATTCCGTAAAGTGGTTATCAATCGTGCCGTCATCGTACCTGCACGGGTGGATAAGCGCCTCGACAGTCACCTTGTCGTATTTTATTGCCTTCAAACCATAGGCAACAGAGAGGCTGTTCATCATTGATGTGTAAGCCACGCCAATCAGGTAGTCGTTGGTTTTCAAGCCATATTTTTGAACAGTGCTTTCGTTGATAAGTGTAAACACATTCAAAAGTGCAACTTTAATGAGGTTAACAGGATACTTGAAATTAATATGCGCAAACACATCCGGTATAATATAAGGTTTTTCAAACTGGGTTCTCACCTGATTAATCCCGTATTCTTTAGCGAGTTTGCAAACAATGTTAAAAATCCTCGGGATTGAGTGGGTATGGACATGTGAGTCAATATGCGTAACATAAGCCACAGCAAGAATATCTTCAATCTGGGCGCGAAATTCTTTTTCCAGCTGTTCCATAAAAGTATTGTCTTTTGTGTTGAGCGATTTTAAGAGGAGAGAACCAAATGAGTTATTGAAGTTTCCTTCTTCATCCGTAAGTGTATCGAGCCCTTTCACAAGTGATTTGCCCTCAATAATATTAAGGTGCACTCCGACACCCAAATCAGGGCATGCCGGAATAACTCTTTGCAGGGCGTCTTCAAAGGCTTCTCCGTTTGCAACAAGGCTTGCGCTTTTCAGGATACCGGAAGAATATCCTTCCAGCACGGCTCGGTTGAATGCCAGACTCATCCCAAAATCATCTGCGTTGAGTATGAATTTCTTTTCGGACAAATTTGCTCCTTCGGTCATTCCCTCTTCCTTTTTAATAAACTTACAAACTTGTATTGATACGCTAAGCCTGTTTCATTTACCCCGAGAGGGCTAGGGTGAGGGGGCAACAACTCCCGCGCCCAGTATTAACACTTTATTAATTTTATTGTATTATAATTTGGTGAGGATTACAATGAGCGAAGACAAAACAAAACTTGCAATTATTATTCCGTGCTACAACGAGGAGCTTATCATAAAATCAACAGTCGAGACCCTGCTTAAAGTGCTTGACACATTGGTTTCAAAAGGAAAGATTTCAAGCGAAAGCTATATCTATCTTGTTGATGACGGCTCAAAAGATAGCACCTGGTCGATTATTGAAGACCTGCACTCAAGGTTCGGCACAAGGGTAAAGGGCACAAAACTCATCCGGAATTACGGCAACCAGAAGGCGCTCATTGCAGGGCTACTCGGCGTAAAAGAAGTTGGCTGCGACTGCGTGGTCTCAATTGATGCGGACTTGCAGCAGGACGAAAACGCGATCGAAAAATTTATTGACGAGTACCACAACGGCGCGGAAATCGTTTCCGGAATCAGAAACGACAGAAAAACAGACTCGTTTTTCAAAAAATACACAGCGCTTTGTTTTTACAAACTCATGAATCTTTTAGGGGTAAAAATCCCTCCTAATCATTCTGATTTCAGACTTGTTAGTTACAAGGCGCTTGAAATCCTTGAAAAGTATTCAGAATCAGGGCTTTTCTTAAGGGGGTTTTTCCACGAGCTCGGGCTAAAAACAGCTTACGTGCATTTTGATGTAAAACCGCGTGCACTTGGCTCTTCAAAATTCAACCTTTTCAGCCTCACAAGCCTTGCACTCAACGGAATCACGGCTTTTAGCGTTGTGCCGCTGAGAATCATTGCTGTTATCGGAGTCTTAACAGTTCTTGGCAGTTTTCTGCTTGCGCTTGAAGTCATTGTAGAAAAATACATACTCCACACCACGCCTGACGGCTGGGCAACGCTTGTCATCCTGTTTGCTTTCTTTGGCGGGTTACAGATTTTCTGTCTCGGAATCATAGGCGAGTACATGGGGCAGATTTTCAACGAGGTAAAAGGCAGACCCAGATATATTAAGGAAAAAGAGTTGGTTTAGCTTAAACTTTTGTTACAATTAGTCAATTTTCCTGTTCCGGATGTTTTTATTTATATATAGGGAAAATAGGAATTAGGAGATTTATTATGGCAATTGGAGCAAGAGACTACATTGACAAACTCTTAGTCAAAAAGTACGCAGACGAAAAAGTAGACAACCACGAAGCAGTGGAATCTATGGTTAATCCGGAAAAGATGCTTGAAGCAATGAACGATGTTGCTGCTATTCAGAGAAACATGTTCATGCTCTCTCAAAAGCTTTGCAGCACCTGTTATGCAATCAACGCAAAAGCAGCACGCTACCAGAAAAAAGAAATCAAAGAAGCCTAGAAATAGGGCTCCTTTCGGAAGAGAGACAAAAGGAGCCAAGGCTGATTATTATGAAGAAAAGATTTTTTCTAAAGAAGTAAGCCGAACACACACACAATGCCTAATCATATTTTCGTCGAGAAACCGACAATTCATCAGCTGCCTTCGACTTACATTTATATTTTAACATTGTTTTCAGGCGTTCTTAATCCTCCCGAGAAGTAATTCAAAAGGATTATTTCTTCCGTATATCCGCAGTATTGGTGCGCTTTTCGAGATATTCAAGACCTGGGCTTACGTACTTTCCGATAAGTACTTCTTCCACAAAATGGTCGATAGGTTTTATTGCAAGCCCGAGAGCTGCGAACCCGCCGATTGTCTTAACG
>CANAXK010000146.1 GCA_947365485.1 uncultured bacterium | reverse complement strand
AGGTGTAAGAGTGGCAACATTTTCAGCCGAGCATTACTAATAGGACGAGGGCTTTCCTTAATTAGGAAAAATTGATGATATTATATCTTGTGCAATTTTAAGTGCACAACAAGTGCAAAGGTTTAGAAGCAAATAAGCCGATAAACCAAACGAAAGCTTGTTGGTGACCAATCGCTGGTAAACCACCCGTTCCCATCCCGAACACGGTCGTAAAGACCAGCAGAGGCGACAATACTTGGAGGGCCACTTCCTGGGAAGATAGCACGTTGCCAACATCTATTTAAAGAAAAGCACCAATTTGATGGATTTCAAATTGGTGCTTTCTTTGTGTCGTTTAATGCTAAAAACAATACAGACTTTTTGAGTGACGAAAAAAATCTGTATTGTTGTACCCCACCCTTCCTCTCTGAAAACTGTCCACTGAACACTTTTGTTCGGCAGAGTCATCCCGTTCTTGGATTTTGCATTTAAAGAAAAGACACGAATTGATGGATGTCAAGTTGGGGATTTTTTTGTAAATTTATCGGTGCGCATATGTGCGCACCCTACGGAAAAATGTAATGAAATGTAAACAAAAGTTCTCTTGCTTGCGCAATTTTTTTGTGTTTTTTTGTCTGGAAACGGTGTTTAACTTACAATCCGCCCTGCAATCTTGATAAGGCTTCTTTGTTTTCTGGCGGAAGGTAGAGTTGATTCGGGTTATGTATTTGAAATCTCATTCCCGGAATTGGAGGAAATTCTTGTTTCATTCCAATAATATTTTTGTACCAATTTAGCGACTCTCCTTTAGAAATCAATTTTATGTTTCCATTACAACAAGCCTCATTGCTTCTGCGCTGGGCAATTTGCAAAAGTCTTGTACCAATGTCTTTGTATTGCTCCAATCCTTGCTGATAATATGGAGTGCCTGGAGTTGAAAAATTTCTTAAGTTATCTACAAAAACGTGACTTGGATCAGAGCATTCCCAGTTTGGCTCTAGTTTTTTTATGCTTATATCAATTATGCCAATAATTTTGTCCTTATCGTTTTTTACTGAGTAAGTTTCAATAGTATTGCAATCGAAATTTTTAAATACTTTCAATAATTTGTTCTCATTATTGACTCCACGAACTCGAATCTTTCCTATATAGCCTTCAAGACAGCTGCCAATGTTTGTATGAGTTAATGTCTGAATAGGGTTTTGTCTGAAAGATATATTATGTCCTGAATAATAAGCTTGTTGTGGGAGGGATGTTGATATATTTTGAATCATACTTGTGGTAAAACCTGGAATAATAAATAATTGCTTAGAGTATAATAGATTTGTTACAATTTGTTATATTTCAAGCTATTAAAAAAGATGCGTCCAATGGCGCATCTTTTTTAGCACTAACTACAGACCGCAGCTGCCGTATTCACACACATCATCTTCTTCGATTCGTTCACAATGATGCATAGAAAGCGCGGTAACAATGGCACTCACACCGACCAGTGAGTAAATGATTCTTGCCATAACTGTCATGTTACCGAAGATTGCGGCCACAAGGTTGTATCCGAATAAACCGATTAAACCCCAGTTAAGTGCGCCGAGAAGTACTAAAGCATAAGCTGTGTATCTAAGGAATTTCATACTAAACCTCCTTTATATTCTAACTTGAGTGATTGACCTTGAATTTTCAAGGCTTGTTAATTCCAACATTTTTATTATTACCGATCATTCTATTTATAAATTGGATGAATGTCCTAAGACTTTCTTCTGATTTTATGATTTAGCATGCTAAATTAATAATTGCATAGGTTAAATATTAGCAAAATACTATAAAAACGATACTGTTTCCGTGAAAAAACTAGCCACTGTTCTTATAGACAGATCAAACGAATAATGTGTATAAATGAAAGAGGTAATACAAAATTTGGAATTAAAGAGAAAGAAGGTGGAAATTTTATGACAAATTTTACTGAAAGAGAGCGAGAGGTTTTGGGGCTTTTAGAATTTGGTTATAGTAACCGCGAGATTTCAAAAACATTGTATATCTCTATTCATACGACAAAAGCGCATCTTTCGAATATATTTCGAAAGTACGGCGTGTCTAACCGAGTTCAAGCTGTAAGTCGTAGTATCGAAGAAAAACTCAAAAATAAAAAAGATTAAGGAGCTTAGTCAAGATATGATTTAAGCTCCCCTTTTTTGTGAGTGGCTCATGCATTAATTGTGCTTGAGCCATATTTTATGCTTATATGTACAAATTTCACTTTGTATGCTATGATAAAACTATAGTAGTAGTATAAAATTTTGAAGATATATGCGATAGAGAAGATTATTATAAATATTTAATAGTTACCGGGTAGGCTATATGTGCCCGGGTGTCGTGTATATGTATAAAAATAGAAAAGGAAAAGGTGCTAAATGAATGCATTATTGACCGTTGCAATTATTGTACTGGTTATACTGGTTGCAGTAATTGCTGTGCAAAGAGTTAAGTACAAAAATCTTGTTGAGCAAACCGAACAAACTAAAAAAGATTTGCTTGAAAAAGAAGAAATTATGCAAAAAGAAGCTCTTATCAAGGCAAAAGAAGCTTTGCAGAGCGACAGAGAACAACTAAACGAAGATGAAAGAGAGCGCAGACGCGAGTTTGCAGCTATTGAAAACAAATTATCCAAACGCGAAGACCAACTTGAAGACAAGATTCAGGAAATCACTGATAAAGAAGTTGAACTGGACAAACTAAAAGACAGATTGATTGAAAAAGAGGATTACCTTGCTGATATTGTTGAAAAACAGACAACCGAACTCGAAAGAATTGCGGGAATGTCAGCAGAGGATGCTAAAAGAATGCTTCTTGAACAACTGAAGAGCGATTTAGCTCAGGAACAAATGCAGTTGATTCGCGAAAACGAGGCAAAAATTAGAGAAGACGCTCTGGAAAAATCTAAAGAGATTCTCTCTACCACAATGCAGAGATGCATGATGGAACAGGTTGTGGAATCAACCGTATCCGTTGTTTCGCTTCCTAACGACGAAATGAAAGGCCGTATTATTGGACGTGAAGGTAGAAATATCAGAACCCTTGAAACACTTACAGGTGTTGATTTGATTATTGATGATACTCCGGAAGCGGTTGTACTTTCTGCTTTTGACCCTGTAAGACGCGAGATTGCAAAGATTGCTCTTGAAAAACTTATTCAGGACGGACGTATCCACCCTGTAAGAATCGAGGAAACAGTTGAGAAGTCACGCGAAGAAGTTGAAAAGAAAATAATGAAAGAAGGCGAAAACGCTGCTGTAGATATGGGCATTATGGGCTTGAACAAAGAACTTATCAAGAATCTTGGCCGCCTTTATTACAGAACCAGCTACGGGCAGAATGTTTTGAAACACTCCCTAGAGGTTGGACATATTGCAGGAATGCTCGCAGCAGAGCTCGGCGCAAATGTTTATGTTGCGAAACGCGCAGGACTTTTGCACGATATCGGTAAAGCAGTTGACCAGACTCAGGAAGGTACGCATATCCAGCTTGGCGTAGAACTTGCTTCAAGATACGGTGAAAAACCGGAGGTTATCCACGCGATTGAGGCGCACCATGATGATGTTACTGCAAATACGATTGAAGCGGTGCTTGTAAAACTTGCTGACGCGATTTCTGCAGGCAGACCTGGGGCAAGACGCGACACGTTGGAGATTTATATCAAGCGTTTGCAAAAGATTGAGGAAATTGTTAACGGATACGAAGGTATTAAACAATCATTTGCGGTTCAGGCAGGACGTGAGGTTAGGGTTATTGTTCAGGCAGAAATGTTTGACGACTTGGCTTCACAAAAGCTTGCAAGAGATATTGCGAAAAAGATTGAGGATGAACTCGATTATCCGGGACAGATTAAGGTTACTGTTGTAAGAGAATTTAGAACAACAGAGATAGCGAAGTAAAAGAGTTGGTGCGCTCGCGAGCGCACCCTGCTTTTTTCGAAAACAAAAACTATGAGTGGTAATACAGACAGAATAAAAGTTTTATTTTTTGGTGATATTACGGGACGTCAGGGACGGACTGCCGTTAAAAATTATCTTGCAGGTATTGACCGGCAAGAGCCTGTCTTTGTTATTGCAAATATTGAAAACGCATCACATGGATTCGGACTAACTAAAAAGAATTACGAGGACTTGGCTTCTAGCGGGATAGACTGCTTCACGTCTGGAAACCATATCTGGGACAAAAAAGATATCCACGAATACATTGACTCTGCGGATAAACTTTTGAGGCCGATTAACTATCCGGCCGGAACAAAGGGTGTTGGGAGCAGGGTTTTTGAGATTAACGGACAAAAACTAGCTGTTATTAATGCGCTTGGAAGAGTGTTTATGCCTCCGATTGATTCTCCGTGGCAGGTTGTTGTGGACGAGGTAGAGAGGCTTAAGGCTGAAGGTGTTGAGCATATAATAGTTGATTTTCATGCAGAAGCCACTGCTGAAAAGATTTGTTTCTCAAAATACCTCGCAAAAGAG
>CANAXK010000145.1 GCA_947365485.1 uncultured bacterium | reverse complement strand
CTTCTTGGAGCGTTGCATAATTCTTTTCCAATGAGATTTACTTCTCTCATAAACAGGTCAAAACGCATAGGGATGCTTCCTGATTCTGCAATTTCGTGCAGCACGGGATTCTGCTCCACGGTTTTTACAGGCATGAATTTGTGTGCGTTGTTTTTCAGATTCATAAACATTTTCATTATGTATGAATAAGTCTCGCTCCCGTCAGAGCCGCCTAGAATAAAAGTGTTTACTTTGTCTGTATTTCTGTATTTGTTCTCTAAAAAACTGCAAAACTTGTCCCACTCTAAATCCGGCCTGCAAAAAACAGTACAGTGCCTGCCATTTGGCTGGGATTTAAATGATTGGGACTTGCTATTGTAAATATTATTGTTAAACGAAATTCTCATATTTATCTTAAAACCGGTAAAAAATAAATTTGCTACCAGAGATATTCTCTTATTATTTTTTCGATTTTAAGCGAAGAAGTTCCGTCTCCGTAAGGATTCTGAGCCTTTAACCTTGTGAGCGCTTTTGTAGACGATAAGATTTTTTCACTCTCTACAAGAATCTTTTCGTAATCTGCACCAACAAGCTTGGAAACGCCGGCGTCAATTCCTTCCTTGCGCTCTGTTTCGTATCTCATAACAAGAGTCGGACAGGCAAAAGACGGCGCTTCCTCCTGAATCCCGCCGGAATCCGTTAGAATTAGCTTCGCATTCTTCATTAAATAAACAAGATAAGGGTAATCCAGAGGCGTCAAAAGGTGGATATTCTTGAACCCGCCAAGACGCTCATGAATCTTGTTCTTCACGTTCGGATTCGGATGAACCGGAATTACAAATGTGTGGTCATCGTATTTTTTTGCAAGATAAGATATTGCCTCAATAATCCTGTCAATTCTCTCTCCATGATTTTCACGCCTGTGCGCGGTGATTAGAACAAGCTTGTCATCAATCGGAATGCTCTTCTCTTCAAAAAATCTTTTTGAGTTCTCAATAACTTCGTCTGAAAGACAGAAAAGCGCATCAATCACGGTGTTACCAACAACATGGATTTTGTCTTCGCTAATATCTTCTCTTAATAAAGCTTCTTTATTTACCCCTGTCGGCGCAAAGTGAAGCGCTGCAACCCTTGAGGTCATCTGGCGCATAACTTCTTCCGGAAACGGCTCGTAAATGTCGTACGAGCGGAGACCCGCTTCTACGTGGAAAACCGGAATCTTGTGATAAAAACTTGTTAACGCTCCGCAAAGCACAGTCATTGTGTCCCCCTGAACTATTGTTGCGTCAATTTTGTTTTCCTGAAAAACCTTGTCTAAGGAGGTCAGAATCCGGGCCTGGACAGAAGAAAGAGACTGGTTTTCTCTCATGCAGTCAAGGTTTATGTCAGCTTTCAAGCCAAAGTATGCAAGAGTCTGGTTAGAAAGCTCTTTTTGTTGCTCCGTGTTACAAATAATAACGTTGTAGCTTTCCGGATACTTTTTTAATTCAAGTATTACAGGCGCAAGCTTGATGATTTCCGGACGTGTTCCAAAGATAAAAATAATGTTTTTCATAAGTTCTATTATACAATAAAAGCTTTTTTTGTTATACTTTATATTAAGAACTAAGGAGAGCTTATTATGAGACAGAGACCGCAAGAACAGGATAAAATAGAGCGCCGTCATAACTTTGAGGCGGTGGAAGAGAATCTTACACCGGAACAGGTGAAGCTGGAGGCGCAACGCTGCCTGACCTGCAAAAACCCGAGATGCGTAAAAGGCTGCCCTGTTAATATCCAGATACCTGATTTTATAAAGGCTCTAAAGGAAGACAAACTCGAAGATGCCGGTGAAATTATCCGTCAAACAAGCATGCTTCCGTCAGTTTGTGGCAGAGTCTGCCCTCAGGAAAGACAGTGCGAAGGCAATTGCGTGCTCGGAATCAAAGGCGAAGCAATTGCAATCGGCGCTCTGGAAAGATACGTGGGAGATAACACATCACCTAAGCCTGCTGAAATTGTTCCGACCGGCAAAAAAGTCGCAATTGTGGGCTCTGGCTGTGCAGGAATAACCGCTGCTTCTGATTTGAGAAAAGCAGGTCATGACGTTACGATTTTCGAAGCCTTGCACAAATTCGGCGGGGTGTTGAGATACGGCATTCCTCCATTCAGACTCCCGAGAAAAGTTCTTGATAGAGAAATCGAGTCACTTAAAGAAATGGGTGTTAAGTTTGAAAAGAATGTTATTGTTGGTAAATCCATAACCCTTAAACAACTCAAAGAAGATGGATTTGACGCAATATTTATCTGCTCCGGCGCAGGGCTTCCAAAGATGATGAATATTCCGGGCGAGAATCTGAACGGAGTATTTTCAGCAAACGAATTTTTGACCCGCGTTAACCTTATGCAGGCAAATGACGAAGATTCAGCAACCCCGCTTAAGGTCGGTAAATCAGCTGCAATCATTGGCGGTGGTAATGTTGCAATGGACGCAGCAAGAACAGCTGTCCGTGTCGGGTTTGAAAAGGTTTATGTTGTATATAGAAGAACAGAGACCGAGCTTCCGGCTCGTCTAGAGGAAATCAGGCATGCTAAAGAAGAGGGTGTTATTTTTCAGTTCCTGCATGCACCTTGTGAAATCCTTGGGAAAGACGGCTATGTTGATGGCATGAGATTTGAAATCATGGAGCTTGGAGAACCTGATGAGTCCGGCAGGCGCAAACCTGTTGGCACAGGAAGGTATATTGAGCTTGATGTTGATACTGTAATTGTTGCTCTTGGTACAGGGCCGAACCCGATTATACAGAAGTCTGCACACCTTGACGGACTTGATTTTGACACTGATTCTAAAGGTTATTTCACAGTTGATGAAGAAACAAGAGAAACTTCGATTCCTTCGATTTATGCAGGCGGTGATGTGGCTCCGGTTGGCGCTTCAAATGCGATTAACGCAATGGGTGCCGGTAAAAAAGCAGCTAGGGCAATCAATGAATATCTGTCTAAATAAGTTTACAAGATGCTTGTTTTATGGTATAGTTTTGATGTATAAGAGTGCTTAAAGGAAGAAGGGAGTTTTCCTGATTCCTGAAAAAAATAGAGAATGAGGGCTTTTTAATGCTTATAGAGAAATATTTGGAAGTTGTTGTAAAACAGAGAGGATCTGACTTACACATTTCAGCAGGACTACCGCCTGTAGTACGTATTGACGGTAACTTGCAGAGAATGGATGTTCCAGCGCTTAAACCGGAAGAAGTTGAGTTATTGCTTTTCCCGATGTTGAACAAGGAACAGAGACGTAAACTTGAACAAGACTGGGAATTAGACTTTTCATACGGGATTCAAGGCTTGAGCCGTTTCCGTGTAAACATTTATAAAGACAGAGGAAATTATGCAGCTGCGTTCCGTGTAATTGCATCAAAAGTTCCATCATTTAAAGAATTAGGTCTTTCAGATACAGTTAGAAAGATTGCGGAAAAACCGCGCGGATTGGTGCTTGTAACAGGGCCTACTGGTTCCGGTAAATCAACCACCCTTGCTGCAATGATTAACTACATCAATGAAACAAGATCAGAACACATTTTGACAATCGAAGACCCTATTGAGTTTATTCACCCGTCAAAACGTTCAATCATCCACCAGAGAGAATTGGGTCAGGATACAAGAAGCTTTGCAAACGCTCTTAAATCAGCGCTTCGTGAAGACCCTGATATCATTCTGGTAGGTGAGATGCGTGACTTGGATACGATTAGATTGGCGCTTACAGCAGCAGAAACAGGCCACTTGGTATTCGGTACTTTGCATACCTCATCTGCTTCACAAACAATTGACCGTATCATTGACGTATTTCCTGAAGGTCAGCAGCAGCAGGTTCGTGTACAGCTTTCCAACTCGCTTGTGGCTGTATTCTCTCAAACATTGCTTCCGCTTGTTCAGGCAGACGGTTCAAAGAGTGGCCGTGTAATGGCACAGGAAGTTATGCTTGTAATCCCTGCGATTGCGAACCTGATTCGTGAAGCTAAGGCTGCACAGATTTACTCAACAATGCAAACCAACTCCGGGTTTGGTATGCAGACGTTGGAAATGTCACTCCGTGATTTGTATATGAGAAAGAAAATCACTCTGGAAGATGCGCTTGCCCGCTCAAGCCGCCCAGAAGAGTTCAAACGCGGATTGCAAAACAATTAAGAAAAAAGAGCCTTTTGGCTCTTTTTTTATGCTACAATCATAGTATTATGATTACAACAGAAAATTTAACAGTACGTTTTGGAACGGAAGCACTATTTGAAAATGTTAATATAAAATTTGCCCAGGGCAACTGCTATGGACTTATCGGCGCAAACGGCGCGGGAAAGAGTACATTCTTAAAAGTCCTTTCAGGCGATTTGGAACCTACAAGCGGGCAGGTGCATATAAAAAAAGGCCAGAGAATTGCGGTCTTGAAACAAAACCATTTTGAGTTCGATGAATTTACCGCAATTGACACGGTTATTATGGGTCATAAACATCTTTATGATGTTATGAAAGAAAAAGACGCGCTTTACATGAAGCCTGATTTTAATGACGAAGACGGA
>CANAXK010000144.1 GCA_947365485.1 uncultured bacterium | reverse complement strand
ATCTCACAGGATTCTTTCCCTTTTTCAAGGTCAACAATAAAACGCAGCCCAACACCGCATGCTGCTGCAACATCCGACTGGGTTAAGTTTTGGTCTTTACGTGCTTTTTTTATCAGAGCAGAAAGAGTTGTTAATTCTGTTATTTTCATGATAGTTTCGGGGATTAAAAATTTACCGTACAGTAAAAATATAACACTTTTTAGCCTAAAAGTCAACATTTTTTACCGTACGGTAAATTTTAATCCGCTTTGTAATTTAAATTATTCAAATTTTACCGAACGGTAAAATTACGCTTCGCTTTCTATCTTCACATCCGGCTCTTTAGAATCAGTGTTTGCATAGGAGTTCATTGCTTTTCGGCTGTCACGCACCACAAATTTTTCTTCGTTTGTTTCAGGATCCTGCGTTTTTTCTACAGAAGCAGCACCAGAGCTTTTTTCGTCCTTGGTAGATTCTTTGTTTTCTTCACAGTATTTCAAATACTCCTCGTAAGTGATTTTGCCGTCTTTGTTCGCGTCAATTGCTTCGTCGTAGTTGCGCTCGCCTTCTTTAGCGTAAACAGCCTCGGCTTGAGGTTTAATTTCCCTAACTTTGGCGCTGGCTTTTGCGTTCTCTTTATGTAGTTGCAAAGTAAGCCTGTTTTCAAGCATTTGCTTACGCTCTGCGTAGCTTACATCATTCTCTTCGCAGTAATCGTTGAACTCCTGAAAAGTTATAATCCCGTCTTCGTCTGCGTCCATGTCCTTTTGATAGGTCGGCTCACCTTTTTCTGCATAAATCGCGCCCGTGTTTACATTTTTGTTGAAAGAGGATGTCGGGTTGAAAGCTGCGTTCATCATTTGCGAACCAAGCTGCAAGTTGCCTGTGTTGATTTGTGTCATAGCTGAATCCTTTCAGTTTGCGGAGTAAGGGGTAATTAAATGTATATTATAATTATAACTCGTTTTTGAAAGTTTTCAATAGTTACAATAATAAGAATATATGTCAAAGCCTAGACTTGATTCATTATTTAATGTATAGTAGAAACGCAGGGTAGAAGTATACCTATACTTTCCTCTTAGCCACAATCTACAATTGGTAAACTGACTAAGAAAGGAGGGTAAAAGCTATGATTGAAAAAATAATAATGCTACTATTCGTAGCAACGCTATTCATAGTAGCACTAAAAATTTAACATCATAGCGGGGATTAACCGGCACTTTACCAAGGTGCCACCCTGCTTCTTTATTATTTACTATATTTTACGATTTGTCAAGACTCAAAAGCTTTTTGTATTACAAGCCTGTCCTCATCAACATTAATCTCCAGCAAATCTTCTTCTGGATTAATCTCTAAAAGCTCTAATATAGGAATTGGAAAATTTAGCCCATATCCTGCACTCCGTTTTATCAGTTTTTTCACTAATAAACTATCTGTTGTGTCACTATCCACCTTTTGAACATACAATACCCTGTTCTATTACAAATGATACTGTATATTCATCCTTGTTTATCCCTATAAGCTGCGCTATAGGTTTGTTGATATACAGCTGCCAAGTATTTCCATTTGTAGTTAAATTTTTCTTCAAAATATCATCCTTGAAATGTCAATTATTTATCTATCATTGAAAACCCTTCAGGCAGTTTTGCAGCAATTTGTTCAACGAAATCCCCAGGCGATAAAGAGTATGCTTCTGCCATTTTAAAAATTGTAGTCAATTGCGGGTCTTTTTGACCTCGCTCAGCTTCACTTACGATTGATAATGGAATGTCATTTTCGCTACTAAACTTAAACAAACTTTGCACACCACGATGTTCGCGCATTGTCATCGCTAATGCTTGTTTAATTAAATTTTTCTTTTCTGAGACTTCTTCTCGCATATTAAAATTGTAGTGTTTATCTTTGTTTTTCGCTTTCGCGAACAAGATATAACTAAAGTACTATTTATTTTTCGATAATAAAAAAACCATCTGGGAGATTTTGCTCGATTTTATGAGCTAACTCGGAAAATGTTAACTCAAAGGCTTCTGCTATACGATATAATGTAGTCAACTGCGGGTCTTTTATTCCACGTTCGCTTTTACTAACGATATCTATACCAATATCGTTTTCACTTGAAAACATAAATTGGCTCTGTTCCCCTCGTAGCTCCTTTAAAGTTTTTGCTAAAGCTTCTAAAATTATCTTCTTTTTTCTTTTTAGCTCTTCTTTATCTTGCATACTTAAGATTCTAATGGTAAAATTGAACTATCGTTTTCGCGAACGTGATAGCAAGGAGGCAAAATATGTTACCACCGCTCGAAAATGACTTAAAATCTAAAAACCTATACATGCAGGAGGTTCTGCGTGACACTTTGGAGCTCTTTACTCTTATTTTAGGGAATCTGGAGTGTGTTATTGCAATCAGGAAAATGACAAATCTTGGCAGGAAGAAAGAGATGAGGATTTTGAAGAAGAATTTTGCTATTCTTGAAGATATTATGGAGCAGTACAGAAACATAATTAAGCAGTCTCAAGAGATTTCGTATAATTTTGTGAAGCCGATACCGCCAAAGGAAGTCAAGAAGCAGGAGAAATTTAAGCCGCCTAATAACATAATAATTTTTCCACTCGGGCAGGAGGATGATGATATTTATGTAAGGCCGGGAGAGACCGTTTTTGACTGGGTGAAGAACAAAGAGGACGAAAAGAAAGACGAATAATAATTCCTCACCTATCTTATTTTATGCTAAAATAGCTTTGAAATGTTAGAAGAGCTTATACAAAAACTTCCGATTGCCGACTGGGCTGTTGACGCGATTTGCGACAGCATAAACCTTCTGCCGTTTTTGTTTATCGTTTTTCTGATAATAGAAATCCTCGAGTTCTATTGGGCTGAAAAAATCAACCAGTCAATGCGCAAAACCGGAAAACTCGGCGTGCTTTTGGGAAGCCTCGCTGCAATCTTTCCGCAGTGCGGGTTTTCAGTCATAGCAGCAGGATTGTACTCAAAAAGAATTATCACCCGCGGGTGCCTGATTGCAGTTTTTCTCGCAACCTCGGACGAGACAATCCCCATTCTCTTAGCAACGCCTGAAAAAGCAAAACTCGTCATCCCGATTATCGGCATAAAGCTGTTTATCGGAATCCTGATGGGCTATTTTGTTGATTTTGTAACCCCTAAATACACAATCACAGAGACCGGAACCATTGAAAAGATTGAGGAAGGCTGCTGCAACCATGATATTGAGCACGGAAGCAAAAGGGAGCTTGTCATCCACCCGATTATGCACACCCTGAATGTTTTCGGGTTCATACTTGTAATAACGCTGATTCTGAACTACCTCTTATCCAGCATCGACATAACTTCCTACATCGGAGGAAGCAGGTTCCTACCAACAATCGCAGCTGCGTTTATCGGGCTTATTCCAAACTGCGCAATATCAATCGGGTTCACAATGATGCTCATCAAAGGCACGATTACATTCGGAACAGCAATGAGCGGACTGCTCACAAACGCCGGGCTGGGGCTTTTGGTGCTTTTGAAGAACAACGATTTCAAAGACACTATAAAGATAATTCTCATTCTGCTCGCAATAAGTATTGTTTCTGGCTGGGCTATTAATTTCATAATCGGGTAGCAAAAAATTTTTTGTTCAGGGTTTGTAATAAAAAAAGGATGCAACAATGCAAATTACAAACACCCCGTTTTCCCAACCACTTCGCCCAATCCGCCCTGTTTTCAGAGGGCCGGCAAAAGAGCTCGGAAAAAGTTTGAATGATGTTTTTCAAAAAACTACCATAACTCCGGAAGAAAAAACCGCGCTTATTGACAAATTCTGCAACGCGATTAGAGAAATCATATCTCCTGAAAGATTCATCGGCGGAGGCTGCAACGGCTCTATTTACAAGATTGACGACCAATTTGTGGCAAAGATTCCAAAATACGAAGCCGTGAATCAGAACACCCTTGGTCAAAACCTCGAGCTCGGAAACAATGTTTTCAAGGACTTGAAAACATACTTCGGCGAAAAAATCCTGTCTCTGGGCAACGTTAGTGTTCTGAGAAACATCGGTGAACACACACCTGCGGGGATTCCTGAGACACTTCTCAAGAGCATGAGACTGGATTTGATAAAGGACTATTATGTGGGCACATATTTACCCCGATTTGCCTCTGTACCGCAAAGCAGCTACACGAAAGTTGCGCAGGATTTTGCAATGTTGAACAAGCTTTCGCCAGCCCCGCGCCGTTACTACTCTTTCGACGCTAACAATCCAAACAACATTGTGCTTTCGGGAAAGCGCCTGATACTTACAGACCAGATAAATGTTATCGGAAAACCAGAGACCAACTCAACAGGGAAGCTTTTGGAGCTTTTGCTTGTGCAGGTTGGCTACGGGTATAATGCGCCCAAGCCGGAAGAGGGGCTAAAAGATGCGAGGACAATTCTCAAAAAGATTATTCTTGCAGCAGAAAAAGTCGCGCTTCCGCACAACCCGCAGATAAAAGACGACGCCAGCTGGGAGTTTGCACTAAGGAATTGCAGCGTCAAAAAAGATTATGCAGAGGTTTTAAGCATGTTGAATAAGTTCAGGGAAAAGATTCCTGACAAGGCTCAAAGGCTCAAGGAGATTGAGCGTTACATTGACGAGCTTTTTAGCGGGCAGGAAGAG
>CANAXK010000143.1 GCA_947365485.1 uncultured bacterium | reverse complement strand
TTGCTGTACTCACGCTTATAAGGATTTTGGAAAGACAGTTTTTACCGTCAAGCGGAAAGCAGGCGCGAAGATTCAAGCTCACTATTTACTGTGACGGAGAAGAGGTTAACAAAATCTACGATTTTCTATCTTCAAAAGTTGAGTACATGAAAGATTTTTCAGCAAAGAAGCTTCTTGAGAATCCTGAAAAATCAAAAATCTCTTCAACATTTGAGCTCGCGCACAAAAGAAACATGAACCAGATTTACAACAAGCTCACAGAAATGATTGACGCTGACTCTGTTAACTTGCAGGAATTAAATGATTAAAGAGAAAGAAAAACATTCCAAATACAATAACAAAAAGACAAAGACCCAGGTTCTTCTGGAGTACTTAAGGACTGTGGCTATATCATTCGGCTTTGCGCTAATCGTCACTCTTTATCTAACTTACCATGCGCGTGTTGAGATGATAAAGAACCTGCATGTAAACACAAAAGAAAAATCCAAAATGGAAGAGCAGCTTGCAAAGCAGCTTGTGACCCAATCCGATTTAATGAAGGATTTGCAGGACAAGAATTATTCAGTATGCATGCAGGTTGGCTACCTTTACGAGACAATTCATGATTACGTAAACGCGCAAATTGCTTACGAGCTTGCAATAAGGAAAGCAAAGACCAACAACTTCACGCCTTACTACAATCTCGCGCGTGTCCTGATTGCGCAGGAAAAATTTAAAGAAGCAGACGCCCTGTTAGACTCGGTAAGAGATGTAAGCAACAAGCATTTGATTAAGTTCAAAACCCGCTCATACATTGACATGGGTGACAAGTATTATTCAATCGGAAAATTCCTGAAAGCAGCCAAGAGTTATGAAAAAGCAAGATTCTATTACAACAAGTTCTCGAAAAAGGACTCTGTAGTAGAAAAATCAATTGTAACAAGAATCGTAAACGCTTACACCGAAACAGCAGACATAATGGTAAAGAGCGGCTACAATTCTGATGCCGTGCGATTCTTAAAAAAAGCTGAAAAATATGAGCCTGACAACAACAAAATCAAGTACAAGCTTGCGATTGTTTACTCTGATTTAGACCCCATAAAGGCTGTGAAGTATTTTGAGCCTCTGCTTGAAAAGATTCCGCAGGACATTGATTACGGCACATACGGAAAAGCGCTCTTCAAGGCTGCAAACATAGCGGATTTGGAAGGCAGGCCGGCAGAAGCCAAGTACTACAGGTACAAAATCCATTCCGTGGATTTGTTTGTCGAAAGAAAGGTTATTTACAAGAACGACATTGATGTTACTTTAAAATCCTTTGTTGTAAAAAAACTCTGGTTTAAATACAAGCTCAAGCCGACTTACGTTTTCACCAACACTTCCAACACAGACATAACAAGGCTGTCAGCAGACTTTGTTCTCAGAAACAGAGACAAGGTTGTTGAGACGGTTTCCCGGAACATTCTTGGAAAATCCAACCAGCTTTTTGGAAACGGGGTTGAAACACCGGAAATCACTGTGACCTTCGGCAAGAATATTTTCACTAAAAAAGAGCTCGAGTTTTACGAAATCGATGTGTATTTGTACAAGGACAAGAAATACAAGACACTCGTAAACACAATCAAGGTTCCGAAAAAATCAATTTACCCGCCTAAGCCAGGAGTCTTGGAGCGGAGCTTAACAGAGTTTTAGTATAATCGGCAGTAGGAAAATTAAAAATGCTTTCTGTATAGTTTTCCTCAACCAGTTTGCCGAAATACATAATTCCGACCCTGTCAGCAAGGTATCTGATTACATTCAAATCATGCGAGATAAAGAGAATTGTTAGGTTTCTTTTTCTTCTCAGTTCCTTGAGCAGGTTAATAATCTGCGCTTGAATACTTGCATCCAGAGCGCTCACAGGCTCATCTGCGATTAGGAGTTTAGGATTAAGAATCAGCGCTCTTGCAATAGCAATCCTCTGGCGCTGACCACCAGAAAACTCGTGCGGGTACAAGTCAAGGCAGCTTTCTGCAAGTCCTACATCGTTTAAGACGCGTCTTATTAGAATCTGTTTTCTTGTTTTTGAATATCTTGTATTAATATCTAGAGGCTCTTTTAATATCTCGCCGATTTTTATCTTTGGATTGAGGCTCGAATACGGGTTCTGGAAAACCATCTGCACTTCATGCGGGTATTTTTTCCTCTCTTCTTTTGTCTGGTTAAGAATACTTTTCCCGTTGAGCAGAATATCGCCTGACTTCGGTTTTACAAGTTTTGTAACGGCTTTTGAGAGTGTTGATTTACCGCAGCCGGATTCTCCTGCAAGTGCGTAGATTTCACCGCGTTTTATTGTAAGAGAAACGTCGTTTACCGCTTTTACGACTGATTCAGAATCATTTTTTATGCTCTTGTATTCAACAACAAGGTTTTTGAGTTCTAATAAATTTTCCATGGTGACATTTTAACATCCTTTGTCGGGGAATTGAATATATAAATGGATGATTTTATGATAGAATCAAGAAGAAATAAGGAGTTTTATTCAATGTTTGATATTCAAGTAAAAAAGTACGTCACAGCAAAAAACATAATATTTTTCATTATCGCGATATTGTTTCTTGTCTTTATCTCAAAAATAAAAGACATTGCAATCCTGTTTTTCGCCTCATACGTTATTGCCTGCTCACTCAACCCTCTAGTTGACAGGCTTTCGCAAAAAGTTAGCCGCGGCCTTGCGTCAAGTATTGTTCTTGGCAGCGCATTAACAATATCAGCATTGTTCTTTATTCCGATAATTTACATGGGAGGGCACCAGATTAAATCCTTCCTTACCCAGCTTCCGGAGCACGTAAACACAGTAAAAGCAATGATTCTATCCAGCCCGCTTTTAAAAAGCATTCCGACAAGCGAGCTTGATTTGACAGGGCTTTTGTCATCAGCTTCCAGTTTCACTACAAAATTTGTTAACAATTCAATAAATTTGAGCATGGAGTTTGCATCTGCAATAATCTATTTCCTTGCAGCGTGTATCATTATATACTACTTTATGGCGGACAAAGAAATCGTAAGAAAGACTTACCTCAAGCTCTTCCCTGCCCAGATGAAAGAAAAAGCAGAGGAGATTATCGAATCGATTTCGCAAAAAATCGGCGGCTACGTGCTTGCACAGGTTGTTACAATGACAAGCGTGGGTGTTATTATGACAATCGGGCTTGCTCTGTTGAAAGTCGATTACGCGGTTTTATTGGGCGTTTTAACAGCTGTGTTTGACATTATACCGGTTGTAGGTCCTGCGATTGCACTTGTTATCATACTTCTTATGTGTTACAAGATGGGCGGATTGACTATTGCGCTTGTAATCGCGGTTTTTGCGTTTTCACAATGGGCAGAAAACAACCTTGTAAGACCGTATATTTTCAGCAAGTTCTTAGACCTGCACCCGCTTATTATTTATTTCTTCCTATTTGTAACAGCGCAGTACCTTGGCGTAATCGGTGTTATATTTGCGCCGGCAATTGCAGCGACTGTGTGCGTTTTGATAGAAGAGTTGTATATCAAGAATGTGAATTAAAACAGTACTCCCTCTCCTTAGGGAGAGGGCAGGGTGAGGGGTCAATCAGTGTTAAAAAAGCTATACACACCTAAAAGCGGCAATTACAATTTCCTTATGGCGTATCCGGCAATAGAAGAGTTCGCCCTGTCATCACTCGGGTATTTATGGCTCTACAAAATTGCAGACACAATCGAAGGTGTAAACGCTGAACGGATTTCGACCGATAACATAAACATTAAAAAAAGCGTCCAAGATATTGGCGCAATCGCTTTTTCAATGTCGTTCGACTTTGATTTTGCAGGCGTGTTTGAGATTTTTGACAAACTAAAAATCCCGTATTATTCAAGCCAAAGAGACGAAAGCTTCCCGCTAATTTTTGCCGGCGGCCCTGTGCTTACAACAAATCCTGAGCCTTACAAGGCATTCTTTGATTTCATGATGATTGGAGACGGAGAAGAAAGCTTTCAGCAAGTCTTAGAAATCCTCAAAAACAACGATAAACACCGAGCACTGGAGCTTCTCAGTGAAGTCGAAGGAGTTTATATTCCGGATAAGCACGTAAAAAAAGCAACGGTGAGCCTTAATGATGTAATCTACACCCCGATTCTGAGCGAAAAAAGTTATTTCAAGGACACATTCATAATAGAAGTTGCGCGCGGCTGCATGAACCGCTGCGCGTTTTGCACCGCATCATACACTAATCTCCCTTTTAGACACAATGACTTCAACAAGATTATTGAAGCAATTGATTTGGGGCTTGGATATACAAACAAAATTGCTCTTCTAGGCGCCCAAATCAGTGCTCATCCGCAGTTTAACGAGATAATGCAGTACATAAGAGAAAAGATTGAATCTGGCGAAAAAATCGAACTCGGGATTTCATCCCTTCGCACTGATTCTGTCACTCCGGAGATGGTTCAGACTCTTGTACTTGGAGGTCAGAAGCATTCCACGATTGCAATTGAGGCTGCTAGCGAAAGGCTACGGAAATTTATAAACAAAAACCTTAAGGAAGACCAGATATTGAACGCGGTCAAAGTTGCGCGCGAAAACGAGCTTAAGGGCTTAAAAATCTATTCCATGATAGGGATTCCGACAGAAACCGAAGACGACATCAAAGAGTTTTTGAGGCTTG